>CAZPNN010000484.1:0-12192 GCA_964587605.1 uncultured Chromatiaceae bacterium | reverse complement strand
CGGCATTGCGGATATTCAGGGCCATAAAGCTACACGTGTAGATAGGAAGCTACACGCTAGCTTCCGGGCGTCAGGATTGCAAGGGTAGAAAGTCCCGTTTCGGCGCCTCGGTTGGCTGGCAAATGCCGGTAAATGTGCGGGAAACACCACATTCGGTGCAGCTTCCGTGGAGTCGCCCTGCACCCCCGCCGAGCGCCACCGGGCGATGACCTGGGCGCAGCGGCTGAAGCGCGCCTTCAAACTGGACCTCAGCACACCGCGCGCCTGGATGAAGAGACTGCGGTAGATCGTCTCGTGCGACACCCGCCTGCTCTCATCGATGAACATGGCGGAAGTATTAGGTCGAACGAAGCCTCTCACGGGGGCGTACTGAACCTGAGGATTACGTCGATCCGGGCGGCGCCCGGATGCCGCTCTCGGCGCCGGGATTCAACGAGGACTACAACACCGGGTTCCGCATCTGAATCAGGCTGTTGTCATAGACTGCCCGCTTGATGCAACCAACGTACAGGCACTCGATCCGGCGGCCGGTCCGGCCCGGACCGGGATCAGACCATGATTAGCCTCGTCGCAAAGGCACTCGCCTGGCTCGCCCGCAAGCTGGGCCTCCTGATCATCATCGTCGCCATTCTGGTCACCGGCGCCTGGCTCAAGTCCGAGCGCGACAGTCTTGCCGTCGAAAAACAGTCCATTGCCGACCAGGAAGCGCTGCTCGCCAACTGGAAGGCCGAGCTCGAGCTGCTCGAGGGCAGGAGCAAGGCGGCGGAACGCTACTGGACCCAGGCGCAAATACAGTTTGAGGCGGTCGGGAGGGCGGCCGCGGACACTCGGGCCACAGCCAGCAGGCTGAAGGCTGAAGTCTCAGCGCTGGAGCGCGAAAGTCGCTGGTGGGACAAGTATCTCGAGCCCGATAAATGGGCCGAGCTCGAGGTGAAGAAAAGGAGTTACGCGGCCTGGGCGCGGGCCGCCCGCCGGGCCGAACGCGAGAGTGCCCGGACGGCGCGGATCCTCGATCGATCGCCGGTGTCCGAAGGCATCGCAGCCAGGGATCGCAAAGCCCTCGCGGTCGCGGAGCTCGAAGACCGTATCAGTGCGCAACGCTACCGCTTGGCGGAGAAGCCCGCCGAGCGGCTTCTCGTTGCGATCAACGCCAATCTCCGGACTGCAATCCTGATCCTTCTCGGCATCCTGATCCTGCCGATCGTCATCAAGGCGTTCCTGTATTTCGTCCTCGCCCCCGCCGCCAGCCGACTCCCGCCGATTCGCATCCTCCCGAACCCGCACGCCCCGCCGCTTCCGGAGCCGCGTCCGTCCGCGGTGTCGGTGCCGATCGACGTTGGCGCCGAGGAAGAACTCCTGGTGCTGGCCAACTTCCTGCAAAGCAGCAGCAGGCCCGCCCGGAAGCAGACGGTGTGGCTCCTGAACTGGCAGATCCCGTTGTCCAGTATCGCGTCCGGCATGTACGCACTGACCTCCATTCGCCCGGAGGGCACGGTGCCGACCCGCGTCGTCGTTTCCGCCCAGGCCGATGCCTTTGGCGAAGTCGGGATCCTCGAGATTCCGAAGGGCGCCGCGATGGTCGTTCAGCCACGGTCGCTCGCCGGAATCGTGAAGCCGGCGGGTTCATCCGTGGCGATCACGCGGCACTGGCGTTTGCTAAGCCTCCACGCGTGGCTGACCTTGCAGTTCCGGTACCTGGTATTTCATGGGCCCTGCAAGTTGATCCTGACGGGCTGCCGCGGCATCCGCACGGAAGAGTCTCAAACGGACCAGGCGCGACTCATCAATCAGGCAGCCACCCTCGGGTTCAGCGCGAATCTCGATTACCGGACGACGCGCTGCGAGACCTTCGTGTCCTATCTTCGCGGACAGGAAGACTTGTTCAATGACCTGTTCGCGGGTGGACCGGGCCGATTCGTCTACGAGGAGGTCCCGTCCGGCGGACGCAAGGGCGATGTAACGGGCCGCGGGCTGGAGGGACTCGTGGATTCGGTGCTGAAGGCGTTTGGAGTGTGAAGCGGCGCCTGCTTCGTTCATGGTTGGTCATGGCGCGGGGAATAGCGGGGGTCTATCCTTCTTCACTCCGGAGCTTCGCAGAGACGTGACATGCCGAGTCCACTGTCCAACTTCGAGAGCGAAGCGACGGACCTTCAGGCCGATCCCGCCGACCGCTATGAGGCGGGTCGGGCGCGGCTTGAAGCCGTTCCCCTGGAGGCCCACGCCGAGGCCGCGCTGGGCGCCGGCCGAGTCGATCCGCTGACCATTTTGGCCAAACAGGAGAAGACCCGCCTCCCCGAACTCATCCCTCTGCGGTACGGCCGGATGAGCCGCACACCGTTTACCTTTCTGCGTGGCTCCGCCGCGATCATGGCCAGCGATCTTGCTGCCGGTGTCAGTACGGACCTGCAGGTCGAGCTGTGTGGCGACGCTCACCTGGGCAACTTTCGGTGGTATCGCGCACCCAATCGGGAACTGGTGTTCGATCTCAACGACTTCGATGAGACCCTGCCCGGCCCCTTCGAATGGGATGTCAAGCGGCTTGCCGCCAGCGTCACGGTCGCTGCCAGCGCGGGCGGCTTTACCCATGCTCAAGCCCGCAGAGCAACGCGCTCAGCGATGCGCAATTACCGCAAGTTCATCGCCGAATCTTCGGAACGCAATCCACTCGATTTGCACTACTACCGCCTGGAGTCACAGGGCGCGTTGGAGCGTATCGCGAGACACGGCAAGGGACATCGGAAGTGGAAGGAGGCGGTCCTGGCGCAGGCGGCCAGACGCAACAGTCTTCTCGCCTTCGAGAAGCTGACCAGGGTCGTCAATGGCCGGCGCATGATTGCCCCTGACCCACCGCTGATCGTTCGCGTCGATGACGAGATCACCACGGCCGGGAAGAGGGCGGTCACGGCGTGCCTGGAAAACTACCGTCAGAGCCTTTCACTCGAACATCGCCTGCTCTTCGACCGGTTCGCCCTGGTCGATGTTGCTCGCAAGGTCGTGGGAGTCGGGAGCGTTGGCACCCGTTGTCTCATTGCGCTGTTCCAGGCGGGTGACGGCACGCCGCTCTTCCTCCAGTTGAAGCAGGCCACGTCATCTGTTCTTGAGGCCCATCTCGGGGCCAGTCAATTCAGGCACGCAGGCCAACGCGTCGTCGAAGGACAGCGTCTGATCCAGGCGACGAGCGACGTACTCCTCGGCTGGGCGCGCTGGCAAGAATCGCGCGGACGCAAGATCGACTTCTACTTCCGCCAGCTGTGGGACGGAAAGGGAAAGATCGACGTTGAGGAGCTTGGTCCGAAGCGCCTTGCTGCCTATGCTGGCCTGTGCGGCAAGACGCTCGCCTTTGCGCACGCCCGCTCCGGCGATGCCATGATGATCCGCGGCTACATCGGCAATGACAAGTCATTCGACGATGTCATGGTTGCATACGCGGAGCGATACGCGGACATCACCGCAAAGGATCACGCGCAGCTCTGCGAAGCGATCAATGATGGTGTTATCGAGGCCGTCCGCGACATTTGACCGCGCGGCGCGGCCCGGATCATGTTCCGCCGTGGGGCGTCAGCGCGCCGGCGGAAGGCTATGAGTAGAACTCCCCGGCGAGAATACTCCGTGGCAGCACGGAAATGGCCATATGTTCGGACACACTGTAAATGCGCCGGAGTTTGTCGAGCATCTCGAGCTGAACGCGATGCTTCATGAGGCTGTTGGGGTCGTCCTGGGCCAGGCGCGCAGCCTGCAGTCTCTGCAGATCGGCCGAGAGGTTCAGTATCGCGACGCGCTTCGCGACCACCGTTTGCGCTGCTTGCTCGTCTCGCTCAACCAACGCACGCAGTGCGGACTGAGCTGTCTCCTGTATGGTTTGCAGCAGACGATCCAGCAGTTCCGTCGTCTCTTCCGATGAAACAATATCCGCCGCTTCGAGATTCTGGGCCAGCGGCGAAAGTTCGCGGCTGATCGCGGCGCTCATGCTTTCTATCTCGCCAGTGGCGGTAACCAACCGTGCGTGCTCTTCGGACTCAATGTCGCTCAACCCATTGCGCCCGATGTGCTGCAGATAGGCGAGCACTGCTTCTCGCAACACGACAATCCGGTCAAACTGCTGTGCGAGTTCACCGGGATTCCTTCCTTCGAGGGCTGATTTGAGCTCTGCAAGCATGTTGTTGGCGATTTGACTCATGTGCCCAAGTTCCATCCGCGCCCGCCCGAGTGCCATCGATGGCACCTGGATCATTTCGTCATCGAGATACCTGGGTCGAACGATCTCCTTCCCCACAACGACGCGATCCGGAATGATCTTGATGGCCAACTTCGCAAACAAGGCGGCGAACGGCAGGAAGATCGCCGTGTTGGCGGTAGCCCAGATCGTTGCGGCGTTCGCGATCTGGCGCGGCACCTCCTCGGCAATTCGTTCCACCCCCTGCAGATGAGGGGCGACGGGTGAAACCGCCTGGGCAATCACGGCGAGCTGCGGGATTAAGGGTAGCCAGATGACGGCGCCGATCACATTGAACAGGACATGTACGACAGCCGCGCGCTTGGCATCCTGAGGCTTGCCGATCCCGGCAAGTATGGCCGTGATCCCGGTCCCGATTTTTGCCCCGAAGAGGATAGCGATCCCCGCGGGCAGGGAAAGCAATCCCTGAGTGGCCATGACAACCGCAAGACCGATGGTTGCCGAAGACGATTGCACCAGCGCGGTGAAGATCGCTCCGGCAAGCATACCGAGAACGGGATTCTGCAAGGATTGCAGAAGCTCCGCGAAACTCTGGTTGGTGCGCAATGGCGCCATTGCCGAGCCCATCGTTGCCATGCCGTAGAAGAGCAGACCGAGCCCCATCAACATGGCGCCATAGTGGCGCGCCACGCCCTGCTTCCAAACGAAGGTCATGACGAACCCGATCGCGATGAACGGCAGGGCGAGCGCGGTCGTGTTGAACGCCACAATCTGGGCCGTCACCGTGGTGCCCACGTTCGCACCAAAAATCACGCCGACCGATTGCACCAATGTCATGAGCCCGGCACTCACAAAGCCCACGACGAGGACGGTTGTCACCGACGACGACTGGATTACCGCGGTTACGATGGCGCCGGTGAGCGCGCCCAGAATTCGGTTGCCTGTCAGCTTGGCCAGCAGAGTATTCATCTGCTTGCCAGCAGCTGCCTTCAGCCCATCGGTCATCTTCTCCATGCCGTAGAGGAAGAGCGCGAGTCCGCCAAGCAGCTGAATGACCATGGCCACGGGTGTCAATTCATTCATGTTCAGACTGGCAGTGCGATGAGGTCGTGGGGTTCGGCTTGCACGCCGAGACTCACACGCGATTGGGATCCGGTATCCGGGGGTCGAGGTGCGCAGAGTATAGGCTGAACCACAGGTGTTTGACACGTTCAGTTGCTGCCGCGCTGGAGATCCTCCAGGGCCACTACATCACCCGGCCGCGCGACACGGGGTAGCTTGCGCCCCATGGACTACCTGTACTCGCTGTATCATGCCCTCGTCAGCATCAATGTCCCGAACGACAAAGCTCGGGCCGTGATTGATGCCATGGAGCGCGATATGGGCACGACAATCGCCACCAAGGTGGACCTGCAGATGCTCCGTCAGGAGCTGGTTGCGATGATTGGCAATCTGGCCACCCGTGAAGAGACTCAGGACATCAGGTCCGACATCGCGCTGGTGCGCAAGGACATGGAGATTCTCTCCACCTCGATGACCGTGCGCCTGGGGTCTATGTTGATCGTCGGATTGGGTGTGCTGTTCGCCGCGCTACGCCACACACTGTCGACCACACGGGCCGGCAGTGACCGCCTTCCCGTCGTTCAGTAGTTGACCCTTAAGGTCAGCATGTACTCGGTCGGGGGCAACGGCGTACGGATATTGGTGAAGCCGTTGGAGAATATCCCGGACACGTTGTTTTCCTCGTCCGTGATGTTCTTCACGGCCAGCATCGCCTGCCACTGCCGGTCGTCCGCACCGAGGCCGAGGAAGCCGTTCACCCGGGTGTAGTCGTCGATTTCCACCAGGTTCCGGGACTCCGAGAAATAGCTGTCTGAGTGATAGACATCCAGCCCGTAGAAGAAGGCGAGGCCCCTGTCCAGCGGCACGCTGTAGTCGAAGCCCACCTTGCCCTGCCACTGCGGGTTCGACGGCAGTTCGGTCGTCGGAGTGGCATTGCCGTTCAGGCCGCCCGGCGGTGAGGCCGGGTCCACCTGGCCGAAGCTGCTCTCTTGCAGGCCGGCGTTGGCATAGACGTTCAGGTCGGCAATGGGCGTCCAGACAACCTCCAGCTCGACGCCGTAGACGTCCACCTCGCCGATGTTGTCGATCGGGAAGCCACCGGCACCGTTGATCACGATCTGCTGCAGGTCGTCGTACATCGCATAGAAGGTGGCGAGATTCAGGCGAACGGTGTTGTCGGCCAGGTCGTTCTTCCAGCCCAGTTCGTAGCTGTCGACGGTCTGGGGCTTGAAGGTGGTAGCGCCGCAGGAGCTGCTCAGGTTGCCAAAGCACAGCGTGCGGAACCCGCCCGCCTGGAAACCACTGGCGTAGGACAGGTACACGAGCTGATTTTCCGCCAGCTGGTAGTCCATGCCCAGCTTGACGCTAACCTCGTCCCAGTCGTCCTTGAGGGCGATTTCCGCGTCCCCGCCGTTATTATCGAAGCAAAAGGGGCCAACGCAACTGATGTCGTATTCCTTTTCGTCCCTGGTCCAGCGCCCCCCGGCCGTGAACGACAGCGCGTCCGTGACTGAGTACGTGCCTTCGCCATAGACCGCGTAGCTGTCGGTCTCGTTGTGGGCCGCTTCATCAAACACTGGTGTTACAGAAATCCCCGGGACGGTACCCGAGTATTGCTGGTCGCCATCTTCGTTCAGGTAGAAAGCGCCGATCTGCCACAGCAGGTTGTCGCCCCAGTTCCCCAGCAGCTGGAGCTCCTGGCTCACCTGGTCGAACGTCGAGTCGGAGCGGACGCGCAGGCCAAACTGGGCGGCCGGCACCGGACCGAAATCCGCGCCGCCGCCGGCCAGGTCGAAGCCGAACTGGGTGTCGATATTGGTGTAGCCGGTGATCGACCGGAGCGTGGCGAAGCCCAGGTCAAAGCTCAGGTGAAGGTTGGCGCCGCCCTGCTGGGACTCGCCGTAGTTGACCCCCGCGGCGCTGAACGTGTCGTAGAAGTCGCCCTGCGGAGCGCTGTTGGCAGGCGCCGGATCGAAATTCGGGTTCGGCCCGTTGTCAAACGGAACGTAGGGAATACCGTTGTAGCCATCATTGTCGGCGTCCGCCACCCAGGCGGTCAGCGTGGCGTCGAAGTTGCTGCTGCCGTACCAGTGCAGCTTGGCCCGTGCCGCCTTGTTTTCATACTCGCCGGGCTCTTCGCCAGTCGTCGGGTTGTCCATCCAGCCCTTACCGCGGTTGTCGTAGACCGCGGCGATGGAGCCTGCCAGGGAGCCTTCCTCGATCGGCCCGCCGAGCGAGACGCCGACCTTGGTGGTCTCGTAGTTGCCAATCCCGATCGAGCCCGTGAGCCAGCTCTCGTCGCCGGGCGTGCGGGTGATGAGTTTGATGGCGCCGGCAATGGTATTGCGGCCGTACAGGGTGCCCTGCGGACCACGCAGCACTTCGATGCGCTCAACGTCGAGGAGATCGAAATTCACGCTGGCGAGCCGCCCGTAATAGACGTCGTCCATGTAAACGCCGACAGGCGACTCGGCGATATTGAAGCCGGGGTTCTGGACGCTGGCACCGCGGGAGTGCAGCTGGATGGCATCAGATCCGGCCGTGACCGTGTAGGTCTGGAGATTCGGCACGTTCTGGCCGATGTCCTTCACGACATCGATCTGGCGGTTCGTGATCTGGTCAATGTTGAAGGCGCTGACAGCGATAGGGACGGCCTGCAGGCTCTGCTCGCGGCGCTGGGCCGTGACGATGATTTCGTCAACTGCCGCTGTTGCCGGTCCGGTTGCGACCAGAAGACCGATACCGGCCAGAATGCCAGCCCTGATGCGCGTTGCTCTCGTGCCGCGTGCTTGCATGCTCAAAGTCTCCCCGGGTTATTGCCAACGTCAGCGTCGCCTGGGGCCAGCGGTCGTGCGACCACTGAACCACACGGGGACGGGCGCGATATTAGCAGAACCTAACGCGCGCCGACCAAGCTCACTGGCGCGCGACAGCCGCTCGATCAGGCCCGATCAGTCGGCCAGTTCGCAGGTGATCGTGCCGTCTTCCTGCCAGGCTGATACCCTGACCTTTACGCCCATCGCAGCCGCGTAACCGGTCAGCCGCGGGATCGTCCAGGTTTCGTGAATTTCACGGGCCGTAAGGTCGAACTGGCCGATCTTGTGGCACTGGGTCAGCACATAGCCGAACGGATCCTTCCAGGTGCGGCTCCGGCCGTCGCCGGTGCTCGTGAGCGCCAGGGCGTAGTGGCAGGCGGTCCGGTCGAAGAGGGCAACCAGGGCGATTTCCGGATTGCCAACCTTCTCGATGATCTGCTTCATGCGCAGGTTGATTGGCTCCATCGTCTTGATGTCGTGGGCGATGTACTGATCGAGCATGCCGTTGTTCTTGGCGAACTGGATCGCCAGCAAATGGGCCTTGACCAGCGGGTCGTTCATCTCGTGGGCGTAACCGGCGTGGTTGCCCAGCATTTTCAGCAGGATGGACATGGACAGGCCAAGCTCCGCCTCGTGGCCCTCGAAGCCGCTCAGGGTCTTGTACTTGTCCATGCCACGAGCCGTGTTCGGGGCGTGGGGCGCAACCTCGGCAATCTCGGGCTTGGTGGCAGTCTGGATGGCAGTCTGGGCGTTCATCGCAATCCTCCTGAAATCTCTTGAAGTAAATCCGGCCTGAAACCAGGCGCGTGGCAGGCAGGCCGTCATGCTACGCCCGAATTATGGCCTCCGCCGGCCCGGGCTGTCCGGGTGCGGTCCTGATGCGGCCACACCGCGAACCGATTCCCGCGGTTCGCCGCCTTGGCGGCCTGATTGTGCGAGAATTTCGCTATTCCAAAGGCCTGATTCGAAAGGCCTGATTCGAAAGGTCAGGAGGCCGCCATGTTCATCAACTTCTGGTACCCCGTCGTCCTCAGCAAGGACCTGCTGGATCAACCGAAGCTCGTGAAGATCCTCAGTATGGATTTTGCAGTGTTTCGCGACAGTCAGGGCCGGGCCCAGGTGCTTGCCAATATCTGCCCGCACCGGGGCGGTTCGCTGGCGGGCGGCAAGGTCAAGGGCGACAACCTGCAGTGCCCCTACCACGGCTGGCAGTTCGACGGCGCGGGCCAGTGCCACAAGATTCCCTCACTCGGCAGCGACGCGCGGATTCCCGCCCGCACCCGGGTCGATGCTTACCCGGTCGTCGAGAAGTACGGAATTGTCTTTGCCTTTCTGGGTGACCTGCCGGAGTCCGAGCGGCCGCCCATGCTCGAGGTGCCAGAGTACGCGGACAAGGGCTGGCGACCCACCTGGATGAACTTCCAGCTGCCCTACCACTACGAGCGCTCGATCGAGAACGGCATTGACCCCGCGCACAATGAGTTCGTGCATCCCACGCACGGCTTTTCAGGCGAAAACGCCGAATACAAGGTTGGCAACCTGCGCTGGGTGGGGGACCCGACGTGGGGTGTCGGCTTCTTCGCCAAATTCAAGTCGCCGGCGTCGAAGGATGGCGATTTTGCCAGGATGAAGCAGGCCACGGACTCCCGGGAGGCCGGCACCGGCGCCATCGGGCCCAACCACGTCTGGACCTACATCAAGTTCGCTCCAGACAAGAAAATGCACCAGTACATGTGGGAAGCGCCGATTGACGAGCACACCACCAACGTCTTCTTCATGAACATGCGTTCCACTTTCCTCGAAGCGGAAATGGACAAGAAAGTGAACGAGATGAACTGGATGATCGCCGACCAGGACATCAAGGTGCTGTCGGTGATCGAACCGGCAGAGACGCCCCGGACAAATACCAAGGAATTTATGCTTCCTGCGGACGAGCCGATCCTGCGTTACCGGCGGAAATTAAGGGAATGGGAGCAGCGCGGCTGGCGCATCGACATGGCCGAACTGAACCGCACCCGCCAGCGGGTTGCCTACGCGATTCCGGGTCCGGAACGCCGGAATCACAAGGGTTGGGTGCTGGATGCCGTGCCGCTGGTGAGCCCGTCCGCGAAGACGGAATCCGAACTCAAGCTCGCCGCCGAGCAATAAGCTGGCGCGGGTTATTGCGGGCCGTGCAGTTCGGTGAAACTATTGACGCTCAGATTTTAAGGGGTACCGAAGAATGACCCAGGCCACTGCCGCCACGAACTACGCTGGCGTATGGGATAACCGGCTCGGTTTCGGCAAGAAATCGGCGCTGCTGGTCATCGACCTGCTGCAGGGCTACACGCTGAAGGGCGCGCCATTGTTTGCCCCGGGTGTGGTCAAGGCGGTCAGTGAGATGCCGGCGCTGCTCAGGGCGGCGCGCGCGAAGAAGATGCCGGTCATTCACACCCGCGTTTTCTACAACTCGGATTTTTCTGATGGCGGCGTGTGGATCAAGAAGGCGCCGGTGCTGAAAGCGCTCGTGCCCGGCAACAAGTACGCCGAATTCTGCAAGGGTGTGGAGCCGAAGAAGGGCGAGCTGGTCATAGTGAAGAATTACGCGAGCTGCTTCTTTGGCACTTCGCTGGCGGCCACGCTGACGGCCATGGGCGTCGACACCGTGCTGATCACGGGCTGCACGACTTCGGGCTGCATCCGGGCATCAGCCGTTGATGCCGTTCAGCACGGCTTCCGGCCAATCGTGGTTCGCGAGTGTGTTGGTGATCGCCACGACGGGCCGCACGAAGCCAACCTGTTCGACATCAATGCCAAGTACGGCGATGTGATCAGCAAGGCAGAGGCACTGAAGTACATCAAGGGCCTCAAGAAGTAATTTCAAGAACAATACGAGGGGAATCATCGAATGGCCAAGCAACCGAACAAAGCTGCCTCAAAAGTCGATCGCAGCAAGCTCACCCAGAGCCCGCACTACGACTACGTGCCGATCATCGACCGGCCGAAGTTCAGGTTACCGAAGGGCGCGCGGGTGGCAGTCATCCCGTACATCAACATCGAGCACTTCCCGCACAACATTCCGGGCACGGCCATCATCCCCGGCACCCAGCAGTTCAATCCGGATCCGCTGAACTACGGCTGGCGCGACTACGGCAACCGGGTTGGCCTCTGGAGGATGATCGAGCTGATGGACAGGATCGGCATGCGGGGCACGGTCTGCCTGAACTCCGAGATCATTCGCGAATACCCGCGCATCGTTGAGGAGGCCAACAAGCGCAAGTGGGCGTTCATTGGCCACGGTATCAATAATGCCCCCGCCAACTTCCTCTCCGGCATCGACGAGAAGAAGGAGCGCGAAATTGTGGGTGGCGTGCTGAAGGCCATGGAGAAGGCCATCGGCCGCAAGACCAAGGGCTGGTTGTCGCCGTTCCTGACCCATACCAACAACACTCCCAGCATTCTCGCGGATATGGGCGTGGAGTACCTGTGCGACTACACGGCCGACGACCACCCGTTCCCGTTCAACGTGAAGAAGGGCAGCCTGATCTCCGTGCCCTACACCGTGGAACTGAATGACATCCCGGCCTTCGCGAACGTCGGCGTCAGTTCGGAAGCCTTCGGTGACATGATCGTCGACCAGTTCGACGTGCTGTACGACGAAGGGGCCGACAACGCCCGCTGCATGCCCATCTGCCTGCACACCTTCTGGGTTGGTCAGCCCAACAAGTTCAAGCACCTCAAGCGGGCATTCGCCCATATCGCCAGCCACAAGGACGTGTGGATGACGACGGGCGACGAGGTGAATGACTGGTACCGCAAGAACCACAAGTAAAGGAACAGACCATGACCAAACGCGTACAGGACGCCAGGCCGGCCCGCTCCAAAGAGGCCGATGCCTGGGTCAAGGAAAATATTGCCGAGCAGAAGAAGCGCTACGCGGCGATTGTCAGGGAGCAGGACGAACTCGGGCCCCAGCGTGAGAAGTGGGTGGACCAGTTCCTGCAGATTATCCAGACCAAGGGCTTCAACATGAATGGCGACCAGCGGCGGGTGATCAAGCCCGGCGAGATTGCCAGGAAGCCCAAGGGCAAGCACCAGGTGGTCTTCTAGGACTCGGTTCGGAACAAGTATCAAGGAGTTAATTTCGTGGCAAGACCGCAT
>CAZPNN010000483.1:0-6868 GCA_964587605.1 uncultured Chromatiaceae bacterium | reverse complement strand
CCAGGTCCTCTGCGACATCACGACCACCATCCCCAGGGGCGAGATCGTCATCGTCACAGGGCCTTCCGGCTCCGGCAAGACCACGATGCTGACGATCGTCGGCGCCCTGCGCTCGGCGCAGGAAGGCACAGTGCGCGTGCTCGGCCAGGAACTCCGGGGCGCGAAGAGCGGGGCGCTGGAGGGCGTGCGCAAGCATATCGGCTTCATCTTTCAGCAGCACAACCTGCTGGCTGCCCTGACAGCCACCCAGAATGTCGAGTTGGGCCTGCGCGTAACCGGCAAGTTCAGCCGTACCGACCTGCGCAGGCGGGCCAACGCGATGCTCGAGGCGGTCGGCCTTGGGGAGCACGCCGAAAAGAAGCCGGACCAGATGTCGGGTGGCCAGCGCCAGCGCGTGGCCATCGCCCGCGCACTGGTTGGCGAACCGGCAATGTTGCTGGCGGACGAGCCCACTGCCTCCCTCGATCGTGCCTCCGGTCGGGAGGTTGTGGATCGCATGCAGGCGCTGGCGAAAGAGCACGGCACCACGATCCTGCTGGTCACCCACGACAACCGCATCCTCGACGTCGCGGACCGCATCCTGCACCTGGAGGACGGCCGGCTGTCCACCTTTACCGACGCCGTGATCGCCAGTACGCAACACCTGATGCACACGCTGGCGGAAAGCAAGAACCGGCAGAACCTCGAGGACGTGGTCGCCGGCATGGACGAGCCAACCTTCCGCCGGATGCTGGAGAGCCTCACCGAGGAGTCGCAGCGGTTCCTGCAGGCGATTAGCCTCGCCGAAGACCAGGCATACCGGAGCATGCTCGAGCAGTCGCTGCGCGTGTTCACCCGCCGGGTCGGCGACCTGCTGGATGCGGAGCGCGCCTCCCTGTTCCTGGTGGACTGGGAACGGCAGCAACTGGTGCTACAGGTGGCCCAGGATGCTCCGCAAGCCGGCATCATCAGGATCCCGCTCGCCAGCGGCATCGCCGGCGCGGCGGCGACGACCGGCAGGACGGTGCGTGTGGCAGACGCCTATGCGGACCCGCGCTTCAACCCGGAAGTGGACAGGACGACGAACTTCAGGACGCGTTCGGTGCTCTGTCTGCCCCTGCACGACACGAGCGGTAAGGTCTTTGCGGTGACCCAGCTGCTGAATCGCCGTGACGGCCAGCCCTTCGACGAGAACGACGAGCGGCGCTTCGCCGAGTTCGCCGGTTCGCTGGGCATCCTGCTCGAAACCCTGGTCGGGATGGTGGCGGGGGCGGCCTCCGCGCGTGCTTAACCCCATGACCCTGACGTGGAACCGATTATCAGCGTGACTGGCCTCCGTCGGCATATTCCTGAATTGGCGATCGAGTGGCAGCTCGATACGCCGGACCGGCTGTGGCAGACGGTCGACGGCACGCTCTGTTTCGCCGATATTTCCGGCTTCACCGCGCTGGCCGAGCGCCTCGCGCAGCAGGGTCGCATCGGCGGCGAGGAGCTCATCGAGACACTGAGCCGGGTCTTCGGCGCCATGCTCGAGCGAGCACGCGACCGAGACGGCATGCTGCTCAAGTTCGGCGGCGATGCACTCCTGTTCCTGTTCAGGGGCGATGGGCATGCCGCGCGAGCAGCGAGCACTGCGGTGGAGATGCGCACCGCGCTCCGCAAGGCCAGGGAAATACCCACCTCGGCTGGACGACTCAAGTTGTCGATGTCGGTCGGCCTGCATTCCGGACCGATCCAGTTTTTCCTGGTCGGCTCTGCACACAGGGAACTCGTTCTCGCCGGCCCGGATGCGACCATGGCCGCCCGCACCGAGGCCGCCGCAAACCCCGGCGAGATTGCCTTAAGCCCGGCAACCGCCGCGCTGCTGCCTGCCTCCGCCGTGCGCAGCCGCGCTGATGGCACGCTGCTCCTGCGCTGGCGTCGACCGCCAGCGCCGCCATCACCACTCGGCTCCACACGGCCAGCCAGCCCGGAGGTGTTGCGCCGCCTGTTCCCCGGCTCACTCGGCGACGTACTCGAGGCGGGACCGCCAGAGCCCGAACATCGCGTGGCCTGCATTGCCTTCATCCGGTTTTCAGGCACCGACGCACTGATGCGCGAAGCCGGACCGGACGCCGTCGCCGCAGCACTGCAGGAGACGATTTCCACGGCGCAGGCGGCCTTTGCGGCCGAGGAGATCACCCTGCTCACCATCGACATCGACAGTGACGGTGGCAAGTTCTTCCTCGCCTGCGGCGTTCCGCGGGCCAGCGAGGATGACGAGGGGCGCATGCTCCGCGCACTGCGCCTGATCCTGGCCAAAGGCACGCCCCTGCCACTGCAGTTCGGCGTCAGTCGCGGTCACGTGTTCGCCGCGGAAGTGGGCGTGCCGTGGCGCGCCGCCTATTCCGCGATGGGCGACACCACGAATACAGCGGCGCGCATCTGCGCCAAGGCTCCGGCCGGGGCCATCTACGCCCACCCCTCCGTTCTGGACGAATCCCGGACACTGTTCGAAACCCAGCCCGAGGGCCCGTTCCTGTTCAAGGGCAAGAAGACACCGCAAGTGGTGTACCGGGTGGGCGAGGAGACCGGGACGCGCGGACGAGAGGGGCGGGAAAAACTCCCGCTGACCGGCCGGAACGACGAGCTGGCGCGGCTACAGGGCAAGGTGGCGAAGCTCGCTGCGGGCAAAGGCGGCGTCCTGACCCTGCAGAGCACGATGGGCATGGGCAAGACGCGGCTCTTAAGCGAAGCGCTGGCGGATGTGGATCCCGCCATGGTCATCCCACTGCGTGCGGAACCCTATGGCACGAACAGCCCCTACAGGGTGTTCCGCGACCTGCTGCGGAAAATTCTGGGCGTGGAGCGTACGGACAGTCAGGCGATGTGTGCAGCGCTTAAGCACGGCGTGCTGCGCGCCGACCCCTCGCTGGCGCCGTGGGCGGCATTGCTCGGCGACGTGGCGCATGTCGCGGTGGATCCTTCGCCGGAAGTCGCCGCAATCGAACCACGGTTTCGTCCCGAGCGGACCGCCGCGGCGGTCGTGCAGCTGCTGTCGGCTGCGCAGCCAACCTCCCTGATATTCGTCATGGACGATGCCCAGTGGGCGGATGAGGCGTCGAGCCAGCTCCTCGAGCGGCTGGCGCGGGAGTGCGCCACCCGCCCGTGGCTGCTCCTCGTCGCACGGCGGCCGGATCCGGGGGGGTTCATTCCGCAGGACGCCGAAACCATCGCACTCGAACCCCTCACGGCAGCGGCCAGTGCTGCCCTGCTGGCGGCGGCCACGGAAGCGGCACCATTGCGCCCCCACGAAAGCGCGATGATCGTCAGCCGTGCGGGCGGGAACCCGCTCTTCATTGAGGAGATCGTCTGGGCCAGCCGCGGGGCCGGCTCGCTCGACTCATTGCCGGGTTCCCTGGAGGCGGCCATCGCGGCACAGATCGACGGGCTCGACCCAGCAGCCCGACACCTGCTGCGCTACGCCTCGGTTCTCGGCAACTCCTTCCGGCGTTCCGTACTCGAGGGAGTCCTCAACGCCCAGGGCGACGATACGGATATGGCGGCGCTGTCGCGGACGGAAGCCTTCCTGGAAACCGACGGCGAACACTACCTGCGGTTTCGCCGTGCGCTCGTTCGCGACGCCGCCTACGAGGGCCTGACCTACCGGGTGCGCCGTCACCTGCACAAGCTCGCGGGCGAAGTGATCGAGCGTGCGAATGACGACGCGATGGCGAGTGCGGATATCCTGGCCCGACACTTCTCGCTCGCAGGCGATGCGGCGCGCACCTGGCATTACGCTTGCGTAAGCGCCGACCGCGCCCGGCGCGCGTATGCCAATCCCGACGCCGCGAACCTGTACCGCATGGCGCTGGATGCCGCCCGACGTCTGCCGGAAATTGCCGCGCAGGATCGAATCCGCGTCTGGACCAGCCTGGGCGACGTCTGCCTGCTTGCCGGCATGTTCGACGACTCCTTCACCGCCTACCGCAACGGCTCGCAGCTGGTCACCAGTGACCCGCTAGCGCGGGCGGAGCTTTCGGGCCTTCGCGCGCGGGCCCGGGAGCGCGCAGGCGCGTTCAGCTCTGCGCTGCGCGAGATTGCCGCCGGTCGCCGCCTGCTCGTCGGACGCGACGAGCCCGCAGCTCGCAAGACTCGCGCCAGTCTTGGCTCTCTGGCTGCGATGGTCCGCTTTGCCCAGCAACGCTACGACGAAGCGCTGCGCCGGGCCGGGGAAGCCATCGAGGAGGCGCGTGAGGCCGGTGAGCCGGCGGCGCTGGCCCAGGCGCTGGTGGCCGCAGACTCCGCACAACTCTCACTCGGGGGCGGGAGTTCTGGCCGCATGCTTGAAGCGCTGTCGATCTACCAGGCCCTGGGTGACCTGTCGAACGAAGGCACGGTTCGCGGCAATCTGGGCTGCGAGGCTTACCTTGCAGGGCGCTGGGACGAAGCCCTCGAATGGTTCACTGGCGACCGGAACATCTGCCAGCGGGCGGGGAACATGGTTGGGGCTGCCATCGCGGCCGCCAACATCGGCGATATCTACGTCAAGCGCGGGCAGCACGCTGAAGCCGAGACTGTGCTGCGCGACGCGATCCGCGTGCTGCGGGCCTCCGGATTTAACGACGGAGCAGCCTGCACCGAGCTGCAGCTGGCCCGCGTCCTGGTCCGGCGTGATGCCTTCGATGAAGCTAACGCCATGCTCGAGCGTATCCGCACGGAGTTCATTGCGCTCGGCCAGTCGGCGAACGCGCTCGAGGCCACGCTGATAGCCGCGCTGGCGCAGATCCGGCAAGGGAAGGCCGGTTCGGCGCTGGACCTGCTGGATCGAGCGGCCGCCGCGGCGGGCGATAGCGGCGCCCTGCTGGTGCCGCAAGTCGCCGAAGCGCGGGCGCGGGCGCTGGCCGCGATCGGCAATCATGCCGCGGTCGCTGCCGAAATCGAGAAAGGGCTGACTGCCGCCCGACGGCTCGGCCTGCGCTACGAAGAAGCCATACTCCTCGTCGCTCGCATCGACATCGCGCGTGATACCGGTGCGCAGGCCGATCCGGCCGATCTGGCGGAGTCGGCCCGCATACTGAAAGGCCTCGGGGCCTTATGGGCCCCGAGGCCTTCCACAGATACGACTTAAGGCCTGTATTAGCGCTTGAAGATGATGTCGCCCCAGAAGAGGATCGTCTGCCGGACCTTCATCTGACCGGGGGCCACATACTCCTGGCCGTTGTTCAGGATGCAGGCCCAATCTATCTGCGGCGTCCCTGGCACGCGGTCCGGAACGAAATTCGGAACGCTCAGGACTTCTGCAATCGTCGGCTCGCCGTTCCGGTCCGGCACCACCGTGCCGATACAACGCTCCGGGATGAAGGTCTCGAGCTCACCCGGCACAGCGGTGGCGAACTGGATAGTCGTGAGCGGCTCCGCACCCAGCGCGGTGGATGGCTCCGGCGGGAACAGGATGTCGAGGCTCGCCGCCAGCTGCTCCCCGGGGTTCTTGTTGAGCTCGCAACCCGCCGCGGCCCCTCCGGCACTGGCCCGAAACACATAGCCGACGGCCGTCGTACACGAGCCACCGAGACCCGTCGGGTCCACGCGGGTGACAGAGCATTGGGCCGTGGTTATCCCATCGCCTACGGTCGATGTATTGGTGCCCTCAGGTACCTGGTTGCTGTTGCAACCCAGGGCGCCGATGCCGCCCTCCGTGAGATACACCAGCGAGTTACTGGCGTATGCAGCGGTGCCGAAATCACCGCCGCCCTCCAGCGAGCCTTCGCCCTGCAGAGCGATCAGCCGGAATTGCTGACCGAGCGCGTTAACGATCCAGCGGCAGTTATCCCGGGCACCCGCGTCCGGGCCCGAGTCCGATGCTGCGGAGCAATTATAAATGCGGTCAGGGGAGCCCGGTTCGGCGCTACCCTCGCCCGCGACGATGCTCGCTCCGGTGCGCAGGCGGAATTCCTCGGTCACTGAAGTGCCCGAGAGAATCTGCAGCAGGAATTCGGCGTTCTGCTTCACCTCGATATCAAGTTCGAGACGGTAGAACGCGTTGGCGTCGATCAGCGGCGAGGCCGAAACATCGGCGCCGAGGCCGAACCTGACGGACTCACCAATGGCCGCCGTGATGCGGTAGCAGCTGACGCCCTTGGCGCCGTTGTATACGCCGATGGAATCGACACCGAGGCCAAGGCTGCCGCTGCCGCCGGCCGGAACCAGCACGGCCAGGGCGCTCGGTCCACCGAGCGTCAAACCGCATTTGCCGCTGGGGGAGATCGCTTGCGAGAGACCGGAGGGTTCGTGGACAAACCGGCGCGGTGCGTGCAGCCCGCCTTCCGTGACGGTACCGCCGAGCTGCAGGCGCAGGACGCCCTTGTCCGGCAAACCAAACGGCGGAGCCACCTGTGCGGAGGCCTGGACGGCGAACAGCGCGAGAACGAGTGCAGCTGCTGCACTGAGACGCCTCGTAGGAAGCCTGGCGGATCCCGTGCTCGCAAGCGAAGAGTCACGATTTATGCGTGTGAGCATTGTGGAGTTCCTTCTGTCTGGTTATTCGTTGTTGTAAGACGACAGCTTAGAGCATTTTGTAAGTTACGTGGCCGAAAATGTCAAACGCCACAGGCTTTACTTAACGTAACCTCGTCAGCAACTTATGTTCAGGGGCGACGCTTACGAGCGGCTTTTTACGAAGGAGCCGGGGGCGTCTTCGATCACCGGCAGTTTGGCATCACCCGGCTTGCGCGCCGGCGCCATCTCGCCGGAGTGGTCCGACAGCCACGCGTGCCAGTCGGGCCACCAGCTGCCGGGATGCTCCACGGCGCCGCGCAGCCACGGATCCATTTCCCACGGCTCGTCGGGATTCAGCCAGAACTGGTATTTCTTCGCGTCCGGCGGGTTAATGACGCCGGCAATGTGCCCG
>CAZPNN010000482.1:0-3407 GCA_964587605.1 uncultured Chromatiaceae bacterium | reverse complement strand
ACCAGGCCGTAGCGCTCCTCCACGGGGTAGGCCGGCACCCTTGCCTTGCGGGGTGGCGCCGCCGGGTCCTTGATGCCGGCCGGCACCCGGACGCAGCGGCCGGAGCCGTCGTACTCCCAGCCGTGCTGGGGACAGATCAGCAGGTCGTCACGGCAATGGCCGGCGGCCAGGGAGGCGCCCCGGTGGCAGCAGGCATCGCTGAGGCAATGGATGGTCCCTGCGCGGTCACGGAACAGCACAAGATCGCAAGCGAGAATCCGGACCCGGAGCGGTGTCTGGGCCAGTTCGTGGGCAATGCACGCCGCATACCAGTTATTGATGAACACTTGAGAGTTCCAGGCCGGTGCTGACGCGATCAGTATGAACCTGCGGGCGGTAGTCGTTCTAGACTGCCGCCATGCAATCCACCACGAGGTTCGGCCTGGCCCCCGACGACCTGCTCCGCGACAGGACCTACCGCCGGCTGTGGATATCCATCCTGATCAGTTCCTTCGGCGGCCAGTTGACGCTGCTGGCCGTGCCGCTGACCGCAGCCGTGCTTCTGCACGCCACGCCCACCGAAATGGCCTGGCTCACCGCCACCGAGATCTCCGCGTTCGTCCTGCTGTCACTGCCGGGCGGCGTCTGGCTGGACCGCGTGCGCAAACTGCCCGTGTACATCATTGGCGAGTCCCTTCTGGCCGTTGCCGTGGCCAGCGTGCCGGTGGCCTGGTGGCTGGGCTGGCTGTCGATGGATTGGCTGTACGTGGTCGGCTTCGCCATTGGCGCCGTGCACACACTGGCCGGCACGGCTGCGCAGATTGTCCTGACCCAGATCGTGCCCCGCGAGCGGCTGGTAGAGGCCCATGCCAAGAATGCGCTGGCCAATTCCACGGCGGAGGTGGCCGGGCCGGGCGCGGCCGGCGTGCTGATCAGCCTCAGCAGCGCGCCGGTGGCGCTCGTCGCGGATGCCGTCATGCTGACGATCTCGGCGCTGATCCTCCGTGGCCTTAAGCTGACGGAAGTCGTGGACGCTTCCGCCCAGCGTTTCGGCGAGGCTCTGCGCGCGGGCATGAGCTTCGTCATGCAGAACCGGCTGCTGGTCACGATGGCCTGCATCGTCGGTGGCTGGCAGTTCTGCCACAACGCCGCCCTGGTCGTGCAGATCCTGTTTGCCACCCGGGAACTCGGCCTGTCCGCCGGCGGTGTCGGCCTGTGCTACATCGCGCTTGGCCTCGGCACCATCATCGCGAGCACCGTCGGCAATCGCATCGCCAGCCACCTCGGGCCGGGCCCGACGCTGGTGCTCGGGATCGCGATCTGCAGCGGCGGCTGGTTGCTGGGCGCGATGGCGCCGCCATCCGGACTGGGAATCCTGATGTTTGCGCTGATGCTGATAACCTTCGGCATCGGGGCCACGCTGGTCTTCATCACCTTCCTCGCGCTGCGCCAGTCGGCGACGCCGGCGCCCCTGCTCGGGCGCATGACCAGCACGATGCGCTGGCTCATCCTGCTGCCGGCCGGCCCCGGCGCGTTGCTCGGAGGCTTTCTCGGTGAGCACGTCGGATTACGTTACGCGCTCGCCTTTGCCGGCTGCACGGCCCTGCTGATCAGCATCCTGGCCTGGCGGCAGTCGATCATCCGCGACATGCGCACACTGCCAATGGCCTCCGGCGTGCACCGGGCAGCCGATGCGCAACTGGTGCCGGACTCGCAGCCCGGCGAATTCGTGCCGTAGGAGCGGCTTCAGCCGCGATCCCCGTCACCGCCGGTCGGATGCCGTCATTGGCGCGAGATCACCCGCCGGCAATCGCCGCACCTGGCGGATTTCCGCGTAGTGGCGCGCGCGCAGCAGACTCCCGCCGACTTTAGCCACCACGGCGTCCAGCGTGCTGTCAACGCACCGCCGGGCCCGGCGCCGGGGCGCGTAGCCGCGCGCCTCATGCAGCCCGCAGACTGCTTCCGCCGCATAATGCAGCTTGCTATAGAGAGCGGCAGCACCTTGACCCGACTGCAGATTGAGGCCGCTTGCGTCCACCACGAAACTGCTGTTCTCCGCACCGGACGCCGCTTCTCCCGTCGTGAGCCCGAGACTCGCGATCAACGCGACCCCCGCCAGTACGCTGCTCTTGTTGCCCATTCGTTGATTCCTCATGACTGCCTCCGCGCGCTTGCGCCTGATTACCTTGACGGAGAGAGGCTAGACCAGGAACCGCCGGCAGCGTTATAGACACCTGTGTAATCGGTCGGTACATATTTGAAACATCGGGACGTGGCATGATCCTTAGCCATGCAATGGGATGATCTCCGCTTTGTGCTGGCAGTGCACAGCACCGGCTCGGTCGCCGCCGCCGCCCGCCAGCTGAACGTGAGCAACGTCACGGTATTCCGCCGCATCAAGGTCATGGAAAAACAGCTGGGCGTCCGGCTATTCGACAAAACCCGCAAGGGCTACATGGCCACCCCGCCGGGGCTGGAAATTGTCCGGCAAGCGGAGCGCATCGAAGAGGACGTCGGCGCACTGGAGCGCCGGATCTGGCGGCAGGACCAGGAACTCAGCGGTACCGTGCGCATCACGGCACCGGATTCCACCGGCGCTTTTGTCGTTGCGCCGCTAATCGCCGAGCTGCACCAGCTTCACCCCAACATCACGATTGAACTGAATCTGGACAACCGAGTGTTCAACATGTCCAAGCGGGATGCGGATATCGCCATCCGGCCCACTACCAGCCCGCCGGAGAACCTCATCGGCCATCGTCTGGCACCGATTGTGTATGCGCCGTATGCCGCCGCGAAACTCCTGCCGCGCGGCAAGTCGCGAAAGCACGCCATTGCCAGCCTCCCCTGGGTCGGACTCGACAGCACCTATACCGGGAAACAAGTGACCGTCTACCAGCGCTACGTGGAAACACACGCCACTTCGGGGCGGGTGATCCTGCGCGTAAATTCAGTACTGGCAATGGCTCATGCCGTGCGGGACGGCGTGGGGTTGGGGGTGCTGACATGCATCGGGGCCGCAAAGCTGGGAGGGCTCGTGCAGGTCGGCCCGGCCATTGATGAATTGACAACCGACCTGTGGATTCTCTCGCACCCGGAGTTACGGGACGTAGCGCGCGTGGCCAGCGTTTACGCCTTCCTGCGCGAGGCGATTACCCGATTGCGGCCGCTATTCCTCGGCGAGCATTAAAAGCCGTCGCGCCTGAAGGCGCTCCTACCAGAGACCTTTCAGTTTCTCGGCGAGCTTCGCGACATCGGCCGGGTCTGCCTGGCTGACGTCGGCGTATTCGGTGAAACGTTCGGGGATCTTGATCGTCGCGTCGATGCCCATCTGCTCACCCACCGTCGGGAAGCCCTGCGGCCCCTTAGGCGCCGACGGGTCCAGCACGAAGGCCTGGCCCGAGCGGTTGATGATGATGTCGCTGTAGGGC
>CAZPNN010000481.1:0-5072 GCA_964587605.1 uncultured Chromatiaceae bacterium | reverse complement strand
CAGGCGACCGCGTCGAGGCGGGCCGGGAAGGTTGCCACCAGGACGATCCCCAGTGCGTTCTCCAGCAGGTCACAGCCCATGGGCAGCAGCGCCACCAGGTTCAGACGCCGTCGCCGGGCGTCGCCCGGCCAGGCCCGGCGCAACGCGACACTGGTGATCGTCACCAGGAAGGTGGCGTAGGTGAGCGCGAAGCCAATATCCAGGCCCAGGCGGAAGTTGATGTACTGCTGTCGGCCAGTCGCGCCCCACGTAGCGACCTGGGAGTAGAGTTCATCGGGGGTGTAGAAGAAGTGCCGGTCCGGACCGCCCCAGGCGCCCGCGTAGGCCCGGCTCTCAATGCTCTGGGCCGGCATGACGGACGTCAGGTAGATGGCGTACAGCGCCACGGCGAGCGCGATCGTCCAGCCGGACGACAGCCGGTCGAGCCTATTGGCCAGTGTTTGCCAGGGCGAGTGCACGGCGCGCCTCGAGGCCGTAGTGGCGTTGCGTGTAGCGGATCAGGGCGAGTGCGGGCAGGCCCATGACCACGGGTACCAGCGCGCAGGCAAGATTGAGGCGTTCACCGCCGAATAGCTGGTCGTTGACGAGGCCCACCGCGAGTGGGCCGACCACGAGGCCTGCCAGCATGATGATCATGTAGAACAAGGCGGACATCTGTCCGCGTATTTCTCCGGGCGTGATGACGAGCAGCGCCACGGGTGCCGCGGCCGAGACCATCGACAGTCCGCACAGATTGAGCAGCCAGACGGCGAAGGCGAGTTCGCCGGACGGCATCAGCGGCGCGAGGATGCCCGGCGGCAGCAGCAGCAATGTCCCGGCGACCACTATAGTCAACGGGCCGTCGGGTCGCCCGCGCCCGAGCAGGCGGTCGCACCACCAACCCGTCATGTTTACCACCAGCGGGCCGACGATGATTAGCGCGAGCCCGCTCCAGGTCGCATAGCGCGTGATGTCCCAGCCCCACTGGCGCTGGAAGAGAGCCGCGTACCAGTTCTGGCTGTACGCCACGATCGTCATGACGCACACGAGCGCTGTGAAGCTCGCGAACGTCTGCCACCGTGATCGCAGCCACGTTAGTGTCGCGCGGATGCTGACGTCATCCGTTGCGGACCGTTCACGCGCGGGTTCCCGGGCGACGGCGAGAAGCAGCGCGACCACGAGTCCCGGCGCGCCCATCGCCAGGAAGGTCAGCTGCCAGGGTGCGACGCTGCCCACCAGTGGCAGGCTGATCGCTGCGCGCGTTGCAGCCCAGGCGAGAACGGCACTGCCGCCCAGCATCGCGAGCCCCGCGCCGAAGGACTGCGCGGCAACGTAGAGTGCCACGGGGCGCCCGCGTTGCTCGGGTGGGAAGCTGCTGGCGATCAGCGAGAGCGCGCAAGGAGCGAGCGTGGCATCACCTACTCCGACGCCGACGCGCGCCAGGATCAGGTGGCTGAAGTTCCTGGCGAGGCCTGAAACCGCGGTCGCCAGCGACCAGAGGGCGATACCCGCGGCCACGAGCGTGGTGCGCCGGGTGCGATCTGCGAGCCAGCCCAGCGGCAGTCCGAGCGCGGCGTACAGGACGGCAAATGCCGGGCCAAGCAGTAGCCCCATCTGGGTATCGGACGCGCCAAGATCCTGCTTTATAGATTCGATAAGAATAGCCGGCAGGTACTTGTCTACAAAGGATAAAACATAGGCAACCGTCAGTAGTGTTACGAGGTACCAGGCGCGGACCGGTGACGGGTACTGGTGCCGGAAATGGGGACATGCCTCATTTGCGCTCTGCGCTAAATGAGGCATGTCCCCATTTCCGGCTACGGTTTGTTTTCGAGCCACTCGTCGAAGTCGTCGGGGACGGCATCCTGCATCAGCGTCTGCATTGTGCGCAGCAGTTCCTTTTGCTCCGCCGGCGTAAGCGACTTCGAGGTCTTCACGGCTTTGCGAATCATCGTTAGCGGGGCCTGCGGCGCCTCCGCATAGGCAATCATCTTCCACTCGCCGTTTTTTCGGCGAAACACGGCCATGATGCGATCCCAGCTGGACAGGGCCTGCATGTTTTTGATCTTGATATCGAAGCGCAAACGGTAGGTTGCCACCGCAACATCGGGCGCCACGTAGTGAGCCCGCACATTGCTGTACTCGTTGCGGATGCCATCCAGTACGCCGGTGCGCGAGAAGTAAGCGCGGATGGTTTTCCAGCCGTGCATCGGCGGATCGATTTCCTCGGCCATGTAGAAGGCGTTGGCGTCGTCGGTATCCCACATGCCGAGCAGGGCGTCGTAGTCCTGCCGGTTGTAGGCGATCGCGTATCGGGCGAGGAACGCCGCGATCTCGACGTCAAGCGTGGTGGCCGGGTTAGCCGGTTCTGCGGTTATCGATTGTTCGGGAGACAAGGCGTCGGCGGGTGTGCGTGGCGTAGCCGTGCAGCCGGTGAGCAGGGCGCAGAACAGGATTGCAAACCACCTCATGGCAGCTCGGTGCTGCCCATCAGGTAACGGTCGACCTCGCGCGCGACGCCACGACCTTCATTGATGGCCCAGACAATCAGGCTCTGGCCCCGGCGGCAGTCACCGGCAGCAAACACGCCCTTCACGCTGGTGGTGTACTGCTCGAATTCGGCCTTGACGTTGCTGCGCGCGTCGCGGTCGACCACCAGGTCCTTCAGCAGCCCCTCTTCCGGCCCGGTGAAGCCCATCGCGAGCAGCACCAGGTCGGCTGGCACCGTCTTCTCGCTGCCGGGTTTCTCCGTCGGAACGAACTGGCCGGAGCCGTTCTTCTCCCAGCCGATCTCCACGGTGACGATCGAAGCCACATGGCCCGCAGAGTCGCCGACGAATTTCTTCACGGTGGTCACGTACGCCCGCGGGTCCTGGCCGAACTTCGCCGCCGCTTCTTCCTGCCCGTAGTCCAGCTTGTAGACCTTCGGCCATTCGGGCCACGGATTATCCTCGGCGCGGTCCATCGGCGGCTTCGGCAGGATCTCAAGTTGGGTCAGCGTCTTGCACCCCTGGCGCATCGCCGTAGCGACACAGTCGGTACCCGTGTCACCGCCGCCAAGCACGACGACATTCCTGCCCCCGGCATGGATCGGCGTCTCATCGGGCTTGTCGTTCAGCAGTGCCTTGGTGCTGGCGGTCAGATAGTCCATGGCGAAGTGCACGCCCCTGAGGTCGCGACCCTCCGCCTTCAGGTCCCGGGCCTGGGTGGCGCCCGTGCAGATCACGGTGGCGTCAAAGTCCTTCAGCAGCAACTGGGCTTCAACGTTGTCACCGACGTTCGCGTTACAAATGAACTTGATGCCTTCCTGTTCCAGCAGCCTCAGGCGGCGCTCGACGATCTTCCGCTTGTCGAGTTTCATGTTCGGAATGCCGTAGGTCAGCTGGCCGCCCGGCCGGTCGTCGCGCTCCAGCACAGTCACCTGGTGCCCGGCGCGATTCAGCTGGGCTGCCGCGGCCAGGCCGGCGGGGCCGGAACCGATCACGACCACTTTCTTGCCGGTGCGGACTTTCGGCGGTTCGGCTACCACCCAGCCTTCCTCGAAGCCGCGATCAATGATGGCCACCTCGATGTTCTTGATCGTGACCGGCGGCGTGTTGATGCCGAGCACGCACGAACCCTCGCAGGGCGCCGGGCAGACCCGGCCCGTGAACTCGGGGAAGTTGTTGGTCTTGTGCAGTCGGACCAGCGCCTCCTGCCACAGCCCCCGGTAAACGAGGTCGTTCCATTCCGGGATCAGGTTGCTGATCGGGCAGCCCGACGCTGCGCCGCTGATGATCTTGCCGGTCTGGCAGAAGGGCACGCCGCAGTCCATGCAACGGGCGCCCTGCTGGCGCAGCCGCTTTTCGTCCATGTGGTGATGAAACTCATCCCAGTCGCGAATGCGCTCGCGCGGTGGCCGGTCCACGGGCAGTTCTCGCAAGTACTCGATAAATCCTGTTGGCTTGCCCATCTCAATTCATGCTCATCAGTTACCGCCCACGCGGGAGAGGTCCCGCGCGTTTTCCTCGAAGGCCACCATAATGGCCTCGTCGCCGGTCAGGCCCTGCTCGTGGGCGCGGGTGATGCAGGCGAGCATCCGCTTGTAGTCCTTCGGAATGATCTTCACGAAGTCCTTCACGCTCGCGTCCCAGTTGGCGAGTACCTGTTTCGCGCGGTTGCTCTCCGTCCACTTCAGGTGCTTCTCGATCAGCGCCTTGACACGGATGATTTCGACCGGCTCGGTCAGTGTTTCAACGTCCACCATCTGCAGGTTGACGTTGGCGGCAAAGGTGCCATTTTCGTCCAGCACGTAGGCGATGCCACCGGACATGCCGGCACCGAAGTTGCGGCCTGCCGGACCGAGCACAACGACATGCCCGCCCGTCATGTACTCGCAGCCGTGGTCGCCCACAGCCTCGACTACCGTGTCCACGCCGCTGTTGCGGACGGCAAAGCGCTCGCCTGCCATGCCGCGGATGAAGGCTTCACCGCCGGTCGCGCCGTACAGCGCGACGTTGCCGATGATGATGTTCTCCTCGGCGACAAACGTGGCTTTCGATGGTGGCCGCACGATGACCTTGCCACCCGACAGGCCCTTGCCAAAGTAGTCATTGGCGTCGCCTTCGAGCTCGAAGGTCATGCCTTTGGGCATAAAGGCGCCAAAGCTCTGGCCCGCCGAGCCATTGAACTTCAGGTGGATGGTGTCCTCGGGAAGGCCTTTCGCGCCCCACTTGCGGGTCACTTCGCTGCCGGTGATCGTGCCGACGACACGATGGACATTGCGGATGGGCATCTCGGCGCGGACTTTTTCGCCGCGCTCGATGGCTGGCCGGCAAATGTCCAACAGCTTCGTGACGTCGAGCGACTTTTCGAGGCCGTGATCCTGGTCCTGCTGCCGAAATCGTCCAACCTCCGGGCCGACTTCGGGCTGATGCAAAATCGGCGTGAGGTCGAGGCCGCTGGCCTTCCAATGCTCAATCGCCTTCCAAGGGATCAATTTGTCGGTGCGCCCCACCATTTCTTCAAGAGTGCGGAAGCCGAGCCGGGCCATGATTTCGCGGAGTTCCTGTGCAATGAAGCGCATGAAATTAACGACGTTGTTCGGGTCGCCG
>CAZPNN010000480.1:0-1802 GCA_964587605.1 uncultured Chromatiaceae bacterium | reverse complement strand
GGCTGAAGCCGCTTCCTACCGCTGTCGTGCTCCGCCCAGCGCCCCCCGCCAGACCCTGACCTTCTCGACCAGCCGCATCGCCGCGTTCGCCGGGCTGGAACTCGGCAAGCGCTCATACCGAAGCCCGTCGTCCCGGCTGGCCAACGCGGGCACCACCAGCCGCTCGTAAAACTTGTGCGCCGTCACGCCGTTGAAGAAGACCTGCACGATGTCGGGATGCGCCGAAAAGAACGCACCGAAGTCGTTCGCGACCGCATCCCCGGTGCGGATGTCCGCGTCCATGCTCCCGGGCCGATAACACGAGGCCAGCACGTCCCACAGTGCGATTCGCTGGTCCTTCAGAATTTCCACGCGTGACTCGTAGGGCTCGTCCCTTCCGGCGCCGTAGAGCTGGCCCATGATCTGCCAGAAGGCGTTGCGCGGCTGGGCGTAGTACTGCTGCTCCTGCAGCGACAGCATCCCGGGCATCGAGCCCAAGATCAGGATCCGGGCGTCGGGCCTCTCGACGGGCGGCAGGCTGTGGCGTTTGGCCATGGCTAGCGCGCCCCGGCCCGGGTCAGCGACTTCATGGCTTTCGAAAGGCCACCGAGCGTCAGCGGAAACATCCGCCCGCCCATCAGCTCGCGGATGATCTCGATGGTGTGGTGATAACCCCAGCCCTCCTCCGGCGTCGGATTGAGCCACACGGTCCTCTGATACACGCTGGTGAGGCGTTTCAGCCAGTCCGCGCCGGCCTCCTCGTTCATGTACTCAAGCGAGCCGCCGGGGCGCAGGATTTCGAAGGGACTCATCGTGGCATCGCCGACGAAGATCAGCCGGTAGTCGTGGTTGAACTTGTGCATCAGGTCCCAGGTCTTCGTGCGCTCGCCGTGGCGCCGACGGTTGTCGGCCCAGACGAAGTCATAAACACAGTTGTGAAAATAGTAGAACTCCAGATGCTTGAATTCGGAACGGGCGGCGGAGAACAATTCGGAGCACAGGCGCGAGTGCTCGTCCATCGAGCCACCGATGTCGAGCAGCAGCAGTACTTTAACCGCATTGTGCCGTTCCGGGCGCAGCTGCAGGTCGAGAAAACCGGCGTTGCGCGCCGTCTTGTCGATGGTGCTGTCGAGATCGAGCTCCTCGGCCGCCCCCTCTCGCGCGAAGCGGCGCAGGCGACGCAGCGCGACCTTCATGTTGCGCGTGCCGAGCTGCACGTCGCCGTCGAGGTTCTGGAACTCGCGCTGGTCCCAGACCTTCACCGCGGAGCGGTTGCGGGACCGGTCCTGGCCGATGCGGATGCCCTCGGGGTTGAAGCCATACGCGCCGAAGGGCGACGTGCCGGCCGTGCCGATCCACTTGTTGCCGCCTTCGTGCCGCCCCTTTTGCTCCTCGAGACGCTCCCTGAAGCGCTTCATCAGTTCCTCCCAGCCACCGAGGGACTCTACAAGCGCTTTCTCCTCCGGCGACAGGTGAAGCTCCGCCTGCTTGCGCAGCCAGTCAAGCGGGATGTCGTGCTCGGCGCCGGCAACCGTCTCGATGCCCTTGTAGAACGCGGCGAAGGCGCGATCGAACTTGTCGAAGTGGCTCTCGTCCTTCACCAGCGACGTGCGGGCCAGATGGTAGAACTCGTCGATGTTGGGGCCGATGATGTCGTGCTTCAGGGCGTCGAGCAGCGTCAGGTACTCGCGGATCGATACCGGGACCTGGTGTTGTTTCAGCGTGAAGAAGAAGTTCGTGAGCATGGTGATTACCGCCGGAGCGCCTTCAGGCGAGGCCCCCTCCCGGGAGAATCGAGTCCGCGAGTCTCTCCCGGGAGGGGG
>CAZPNN010000479.1:0-7675 GCA_964587605.1 uncultured Chromatiaceae bacterium | reverse complement strand
CCCACGCCGTGCACCGGAAACACGTCCAGGGAGTCGTCGATCTCAAGTCGGCGCTTCATGTACTGCGTGGCCCAGAAGCACACCGTGCCGGCCAGCAGGCCGATGAGCAGCGCGCCGCCGGGACCCACATAGCCCGAGGCGGGCGTGATGGTGCCAAGGCCAGCCACCATGCCCGTGACGACGCCGAGCACGCTGGGCTTGCCAAAGCGCCGCCACTCCTGCGCCATCCACGCGACGCAGCCGGCGGCAGCGGCGGTGTGTGTCACCAGCATGGCCATTCCGGCCGAACCGTTGGCCGCGAGCGCGCTGCCGGCATTGAACCCGAACCAGCCCACCCAGAGCATGCCAGCGCCAGCGACTGTGGTGGGCAGGTTGTGCGGTGGCATCGGCACGCCCGGAAAGCCGCGGCGGTTACCAAGCACGAGCGCCGCCACCAGCGCGGCAACCCCCGCGTTGATATGCACCACCGAGCCACCGGCGAAGTCGAGGAACTTCATCTGGGCCAGCCAGCCACCACCCCAGACCCAGTGGGCCACCGGGATGTACACCAGCAAGAGCCACAAGGTCGAGAACAGCAGCATGGCGGTAAAGCGCATGCGCTCGGCGAACGCCCCGACGACCAGCGAGGGCGTAATGATCGCAAACGTCAGCTGGAACATCGCGAACACGGATTCCGGGATCGTGCCCGACACGGATTCCGGGGTAACTCCCGCAAGCATGGATTTGCTTAAGCCACCGATCCAGGCCTGCGCGGCTCCGCCGTCGCTGAAGGCGAGGCTGTAGCCGGCCAGCACCCAGACGATCGAGGCCATCGCCGCAATGGCGAAGCACTGCATCAGCACCGACAGCACGTTGCGGCTGCGTACCAGGCCGCCATAGAAAAGTGCCAGGCCGGGCAGTGTCATGAAGAGCACCAGCGCCGTAGCGCCGAGCATCCAGGCGGTGTCGCCGCTATTGATCACGTTGAATCCCCCCCGAACCGCACTGCCCGCAGACCTACAGCGCGTTGTCGCCCGTCTCTCCGGTGCGTATCCGCAGCGACTGGCTCAGGTCCGTGACGAATATCTTTCCGTCCCCCACCTTACCCGTGCGGGCCGCGGCGGTGATGGCTTCGATTACCCGCTCCACCAGGTCATCGCTGACGGCGACCTCTACCTTCGACTTGGGCAGGAAGTCCACCACGTACTCGGCACCCCGGTACAGTTCCGTGTGACCACGTTGCCGTCCGAAGCCTTTGACTTCGGTGACGGTCATGCCGTTGACGCCGACCTCGGAGAGCGCATTGCGCACGTCGTCGAGGCGGAAGGGTTTGATGATGGCGGTAATCAGCTTCATGAGAACTTCTCTGGTGGCCTGGCGTCGATGGCAATTCTAGCGCTGATAGGCCCAGCGCAGGAGGGCGTTCTGGGCTGCCTGCCCTCCGCCCCAGGTGGCCTTGGCATGGTTAACGACCACAATGACGACATAGTCGGCCCCGGACTCGCTGTGGACGTACCCGGCAATGGACGTGACACCATTGAGGCTCCCGGTCTTCAGGTGCATGTCGCCGGCCGCCGGATCCTTCAGGAATCGTCGCCGGGTCGTGCCGTCGAGACCGGCCAGCGAGAACGAGGCCTGGAATTCCGGCTGGAACGGGCTTCCGTGGGCAGCCAGTAACAACTGACCGAGGCTCGCGGCCGAGATCCGCGTCTCCCGGGCCAGCCCGGCGCCATTCCCGGCCTGCAGTTCCGGAAAGTGGAGGTTCCGCTTGACCAGCACCGCCTGGATGGCCTGCCGCCCCTTGTCGATGGTTCCGGGCGGGCCAAACTTCTCGGCCCCCATCGTCAGGAAAATCTGCCGGGTCATGACATTGTTGCTGAACTTGTTGACCAGGCGGATCACCTCGGCCAGTGGTGGCGACCGGAAGGTGAGCAGTGGTGATTTGCCGTTTGGCACCTGGCCCTGGCGGAGGCCACCGGTCAGCCGGCCGCCCTGTTCTTCCCAGAGGCCCCGGAACGCGCCGTAGGCAAAGCTGGGGCCGTCGAGCACAGAGCGCAGTAACTGGTACTCCGGGCAACGGCTGGCCAGCGCACCGGAGAAGGTTACACGCGGGCGGGACGGCTCGCTGCCCACGACCATGCTGATGCCGCTCTTGCTGGAATTGCAGCCGCCGCTGAACAGCCGCATGTTGTTGCGAACCTCGACGTTGGCAAGAACCGGGTCTGCCAGAATCTCGATGCGGCCTCGCGCGCTGTCCGGGCGGAACGTGAAGTTGACCGCCTGAAAGTTCACCAGCAGCGCATCCGGCAACGCGTTGTAGGCCCGGTAGGGCTGGCCGTCGAAAGCCCCGGGGTCGAGCTCTTCCCGGGCAAACCAGGAATTGTCGATAACCAGATTGCCATCGATGACCTTGAGACCGCGGTTGCGCAACTCGCGCTGCAGGAGCCAGAGACGCTCGGTGACCAGATAGGGATCGCCAAAACCCTTGAGCAGCAAGTCACCGGTCAGTGTTCCACCCTCGATTTTGCCGTCGGCGTAGACTTCCGTGCGCCACTGGTAGGTGGGGCCCAGGGTCTCCAGCGCCGCGAAAGTGGTCAACAACTTGATGACCGAGGCTGGATTGCGCGGCACCTCCGCATTGAAGGTGAGTAGCGGCTCCGCAGCGTCGACCCGCTGAACAAAGGCGCTGAATGAGTCCTCCGGCAGCTTGTGCTGCACCAGAATCCGGTTTACGGACACCGGCAGGGTGGTCTGCGACTGGGCCAGCGCCGGCAGGCAGCGCCCCAGCAGCAGGGCGCAGGCCAAAAGGCGGCAAATCAGTTCCCTGCGGAACATGCGTGGGCAGACTCCAGGGTAATGCCATGGGACCCGCTCCCCGGCACCGTTGATTGTGCCGGAACTCGGCTCGACCGTCAGTTGCGATTCTAGTCCCCGGCGCGCTCGGGTCCCGGCCGCCGGATCTTCAGCGTTTTCATTCGATCGGTGAGCGTGGAGGGCCGGATCCCGAGGCGCTCCGCAGCCCCGGCCTTGCCGCTGACCCGCCAGCCTGCAGCCTCCAGGGCAACCACCAGATTGGCCCGCTGCCGGGCCCGCATCTGGCTGTCGGTCAGGAACGGTGCCGCTACCGTCGGTGACGGAGTGGCGACTCGGGCTGAAACAGCGCCTGTTTGCCCTTCGGCCAGCGACAGGTCGAGGCGCAGCGTGTCGCCGGTGGAAAGTATCACCGCCCGTTCGATCACGTTTTTCAGCTCGCGGATGTTGCCCGGCCAGGCGTATGCCCGCAGGGCCTCAGCCTGAGCCTGCGTGATCGGGGGGCAGGGCCGGCCGAAATCCCGGCACACCTGCTCGAGGAAGTGAACTGCCAGCTGCACGACATCGTCACCGCGACGGCGCAAAGGCGGCACCTGCACCGGAAACACGCTGAGCCGGTAGTACAGATCCTCGCGAAACTCACCCGCCTCGACGGCCTTCTCGAGATCCTTGTTGGTGGCCGCTATCACCCGGACGTCGACCACGCGGGTCGTGTCGTCCCCGACGCGCTCGAATTCCCGCTCCTGGATGACGCGCAACAGCTTGCCCTGCAGGGCGAGCGGTATTTCACCAACTTCATCCAGGAATATGGTGCCGCCGTGGGCGAGCTGGAACCGGCCAACCCGATCGCGGTGCGCACCCGTGAACGCGCCACGCACATGGCCAAAAAATTCACTTTCGAAGAGCTCCGCGGGAATCGATGCACAGTTGACCTTCACCAGCGGGCCGTCCGCGCGGCCGCTGCGCGTGTGAATGGCGTGGGCAACCAGCTCTTTGCCAGTGCCGGTTTCGCCCACGATCAGCACATTGGCCGGCGTGCCGGCCACCGCCTCGATCCGGGCCAGCATGGCGCGCAGCGCCGGGCTGCCGCCGACGATCCGGCCGAGATTCATGGACACGCTGACTTCCTCACGGAGATAGTCGCGTTCCCGCTCCAGCTCCTCCTTGAGCCGGGCAATCTCGCCGTAGGCCTCCTTCAGCCTGGCTTCGGCCCGATTACGCTCGGTGACATCCTTGCTCGCCACCAGCGTGCGCACGACCTCGTTGCGGGCATCCCGTTCTGTGCGCGACGAGAGGAGCACGTCGCGAACCTCGCCATTCCGGGTCACCATCTGCCGCGGGACGTTCCGGAAATCGCCCTCGCTGATGATCTCCCGCAGGCGGCCGACGAGGGGCTTTCGGGAGGCGTCGGTCATGAACTCAAGAATCGACCGGCCCAGTACCTCCTCACGGGTGTAACCAAGCCGGTCGAGCCAATGGTTGCTCACCTCGGTGAGCCGACCTTCCGGGTCGATGGTGTGGAGCATCGCTGGCGTCGACTGGTACAGGTCGCGATAGCGGCGTTCCAGCCGGGCCCGGTCCGACACCTCCGTGAACACCGACAGGGAGTGCCGAATGGCACCGGTTTCGTCGTGCTCCACCGTGCTCGTCACCAGGAGTTCCAGCGTGGCGCCATTGGCTGTCAGGAACTCGACCGGCACGTTATCGAGGCGGCCCGTGCGGCGGAAGTGCGGCCGATACTCCTCTCGAATGCGCCTGGAGCTGTCGGGCGTGGCCAGGTCCTCAGGCCGGCGACCCCGGACGTCCTCGCGCCCATGGCCCGTGCGTGCTTCGAAGGCGTCGGTCACGTCGATGAAGCGCCCGTCCTGATCGAGGAGCGCAGCGACGACGGGAAGCCGGCGAAACAAGGCAGGGTAGGAATCGGGTGCGGGCATGGCGGAAATGTACACGGATTTCCGTGATGATGACTTCCGGATTATCGTGACTCACGGAATACCGTGACTTTTTCTGCATCTAAGTGGTTGATTTTTGGTCTTTAGTCTCTGGCACGACTCCTGCAAGAGGGAGCCTTGTGAAGCGGTAGGGCTTCGACCCCCCTCAGAGTCCTGCCCCAAGGAGCCCCTGGCTGGTGAGATCCTCCCCAGCCTGTGGGTTCTTTTTTTTCCGCACGGGTTCAATCCCGGTTGCTGCGCGCCCCGAACCAGCGCTCGCGAATCCGCAGGTATCGCCCGTGCAAAGCCTGCCGCCCTTCAGGCGTGACGCTGTGCCTGAGCTTCGAAAGCCAGAGCCGTGCCCAGGTGAACTCGACGGCGAGGATGGCAAGGCCCAGCAGGATGATCGCCAGCCCGGGCCCGGGCGTGATGAGCATGATGACGCCGCCGAGAAGGATCGTGCCACCAATCACCGCGATGACGATTCTTTTGGCCAGCTTGTAACTGACCGCCCCGAATCTGCGGATCACCGGGTGAGATGCTCCCTTAGAAACGCCGTAGTCAGGCGCCAGGCATCCTCGGCCGCTTTGGCTTCGTAAGCCGTTCCCGATGGATTCGCGAAGGCATGCTCGGCCCCCTCGTACAGGTGGAGGTCCAGGTCCTTGCCCTGCCGCTTCATGCTGGCCTCAAAGGCCATCACAGTCGCTACGGGAACCACCCTGTCCTTCGAGCCAAACAGCCCGAGAATCGGCATCTGCAAACGGGCGAGATCCGCCTCATCAGCCTTGACCGTGCCGTAATAGATCACTGTCGCATCCACCTTGTCGGGGAGGATCAGCGCCGTGCGCAACGACCATCGGCCACCCAGGCACCAGCCGATGGTGCCGATGCGCGGCGCGCCTTCGACCTTGTCGAGGTAAGCATAGGCGTCGTGCAGGTTGTTCTCGGCCGGCGCGGGATTTTCGGTCAGCCGCTGACTCAGCTTCATGGCCTCGCGCGGCTCCGTGGCTTGCGTGCCGCCGTAGAGATCAACCGCCAGGACCACGTAGCCTTCTGCGGCAAGCCGGGCCGCCTCGTCGCGGACGTTGTCGTTGAGACCCCACCACTCGTGAATCACGATCAATCCGGGTAATGGACCCTCAGCCACTGCGGGGCGCACGAGGTAGCCGGAAACGGGCTGGCCGGCAACACTGCCGTAAACCACCGTCTTGCCGGTGACTTCGGCGCTGGGCCGGGTCGTCGCGGCGGGGGTGGCCACCGGCGCGTCGTGGGCGTGGGCCTCGGCGGTGCGCTCGAGGGTATCGCGGTCATCGGCAGTCATGGCTGTCACGTCGGCAGCGCAGGAGATGAGCAGGGACGCCGCCAGCACCGCCAGCCGTGAGTTCATGGTCATCGTCATCCTCCCTGGCCAGGAGGCGCCGTTACCGAAACCGGCTTTGAATCGACGCCAGCGTCTTGCTGCCTGGACACACTTTCGAAAATGGCAGGCTGGCGAGCGGACCCGGCGGGGTGTTTGCGAGCTCGTGCATATCCGGCCTGGTTTCGTCGATGTACAGCAGGCCGGTGACAATTTCACCCGCCCGCTGGTGCCTGCTGACGTACTCAAAGGCGGCAGTCCGGTCAGTCGGATCGTAGGCGCCGTCCGCCTTGCGCAACACGATCGTGCTGCCATCGTGCATCTGCACCGGCATGGCCTGACCCGCGTCGTACTCCGCGAGAATCTCTTTCGCGGGCGGCACAAAATCCGAATAGATCGCCGCAATCGAGTGCTTGCGCGTGAATTCGTAGCTCTTGGTGGAACCCTCGTGATCGTTGAATGTCACACAGGGCGATATCACGTCGATGACGGCGAACCCCCTGTGCTTCATTCCCGCCTTGATCAGCGGAACCAGTTGCTGGCGGTCTCCGGAAAAGCTGCGCGCGATGAAGGTGGCGCCGGTCGCGAGCAGCGTGAGTACCGGGTCGATCGGTGGCTGCTGGTTTGCCTCGCCCTTCTTGGCCTTTGAGCCCAAATCAGCGGATGCGGAGAACTGGCCCTTCGTCAGCCCGTACACCCCGTTATTCTCGATGAGATAGAGCATGTTCAGGTTGCGGCGAACGGCATGCAGGAACTGGCCGAGGCCGATGGACAGGGTGTCCCCGTCGCCGGAGACGCCGATGTAGTGCAGATCAGGGTTCGCAGCGTTGGCCCCGGTCGCCACGGACGGCATCCGGCCGTGAACCGTGTTGAAGCCGTGCGAAGCGCTGGCGAAATACGCCGGCGTCTTCGATGAACAGCCAATACCCGAGAGCTTGGCCATGCGGTGCGGCGGGATGGACAGCTCGAACGCCGCCTGCATGATCGAGCCGGTGATCGAGTCGTGCCCGCAGCCGGCGCACAGTGTGGACATCGCCCCCTCGTAATCGCGCACGGTCAATTGCAGCTCGTTGCGAGGGAGCTTCGGGTGCGCCACCTTCGGCTTGCCGATGAAGCTCATGCGGCCTTCCCCCTGGCGAGATCCTGGTTGATGCCGTTCACGACCGTCCTGGCCAGAATCGGCAGCCCGTCATAGTGCAACACCGATACCAGCTTGTTCGGATCCACGCGGGTTTCCAGCATCAGCAGGCTCTTCAGCTGGGCGTCCCGGTTCTGCTCGACGACGTAGATGCGGTCGTGGTTGTCGAGGTAGTCCTGCACTTCCTTGCCGAACGGGAAGCCCTTCACACGCAAATAGTTCAGGTTGACACCGGCTTCGGCCAGCTGCGCCCTCGCCTCTTTCACGGCGTTGTCGCAGGACCCGATTGTCAGGATGCCACTACGGCACTTGTCGGACGCGTGGATTTCAGCCGGCGGTATCAGCTGCTTCGCCGTATCGAATTTCCGACGCAGCCGGTCCACTACCGCCTGATACTCGGCTGCGTCCTCGGTGTACGCGCCATACATGTTGTGGCCCGAGCCGCGGGTGAAGTAGGCG
>CAZPNN010000478.1:0-3375 GCA_964587605.1 uncultured Chromatiaceae bacterium | reverse complement strand
CGGGTGCCAGGCGTGTTGCCGAACAGTGGCGGCAGGCAGAGGCGCTTGCCGTTCCCGTCCGCGCGGGCCGGCTGCCGCCAAGCCAGTGGGCAGGGTATTTCGCGACCTGGCTCACCGTGGCCGGCTGGCCGGGCGACCGCGGCCTTTCGAGCGAGGAATATCAGGCCGCCGAGGCGTGGCAGGGCCTGCTGGCGTCGTTCGCCGGGACCGACGAGGTGGCCGGTGTGCTGCCGTTGCGCGGGGCACTGGGCCTGCTCGCGCAGCAGGCACGGGACCGGCCCTTCGAACCGGAAAGCGCTGCGGGTGCGGTGCAGGTTCTCAGCCTGCGGGACGCTGAGGGGCAGGATTTCAGCGCGCTGTGGGTCTGCGGGATGACGGCGGATCAGTGGCCACCGCCGGCACGGCCCCACGCGCTGATTCCGTTGTCACTGCAGCGCACGGCGGGAATCCCCGAAGCGTCGGCCGCCGGCATCGAGGCGCTGACCCGTCGGCGATTCGAGCGTCTGCTGGGGTCGGCGGATGACGTCGTGCTGAGCTGGCCGGCCGAACAGGAACAGACGGCAACCCTGCCGAGTCCGCTGCTGATGCCGTTCGACGCCGCTGTGACGGACGACGTGAGCCTCCATCCGGATCGACTGGTAATCGCCGCGTCTGCCGGTCCCGAGGACGCTCCGGCGGATCCACCGCCCGCACTGCCGCCGGACCAGGCGGTCCCCGGCGGCTCGCGCGTGCTCGCCATGCAGGCCGTTTGTCCGGCGCGGGCTTTCGTTGAGTTCCGCCTGCGAGGCGCACCGCTTGAAGCACCGGCACAGCCGCTCGATCCGGCGACCCGGGGCAAGGTGGTTCACCGGCTTCTTGAGGAGCTCTATCGCAACGAGCGCTGCCGGGCGGGCCTCGGCGAGATCGGGCCGGATGAACTGCGCGGGATTTTCAACCGGGTGGTCGGCGCCGTTTTCGACGAGCTGCTCCCGGCCGGCGATTTGTTTTTTGACAGCCTCCGCCCCCTGGAAAGCGCCCGCCTGTGGAAGCTGCTCTTGAGCCTTCGCGACCTGGACGCGCAGCGCCCCGGATTTCGCGTGGTGACTGAACTCGAACGGCGGATAAACATTGGTCCTCTGGCTCTGAAGGTCCGCATCGACCGGCTGGACGAGCTGGCGGATGGCGGCGAGCTCGTCATCGACTACAAGACCGGGAACTTCACGCCGTCGGGCTGGAAGCAGGCCCGCCTGCCGGACAGCCAGTTGCCACTGTATGCGGTCACCAGCGGTACGCCCGGGGCAAACCCGAGCCGTGGGGTCGCCGTGATCCAGATCCGGGTGCCCGACGCGAAACTTCGCGGCGTTGGCGATGAGGACCTGAAGATCGAGGGCGTCGGGTTGCCAGCAAAGTTTTTCAAGGCAGACAGCCTGGACTGGGATGGCGTGCTCGCCCGATGGCGCAAACAGCTGGAGCAACTGGCCACCGAGTTTGCCGCCGGTGACTTCCGCGTCAATCCGGCCGACCGGAAATGGGCCGTTGGGCAGTTCGCCGGACTGACCCGCATCCACGAGTTCGGACCGTCGGACGACGGTAGTGATGGCGACGCGCCGGATGGGGTTAGCGAGTGATCGGCGCCCGGCCGCCGCCGGACCAGGCCGAACGCGATGGCGCTCTTGACCCCGGGCGATCGTTTCTCGTGCAGGCGCCGGCCGGTGCAGGCAAGACCGAATTGCTCGTGCGGCGTTACCTTCGGCTGCTGGCTGTCGTCGCCGAACCGGAAGAAATACTGGCCGTGACCTTCACCCGCAAGGCCGCCGCGGAGATGCAGCAGCGCCTCGTCGGCGCCCTGGCGATGGCCCCTGAAGGCCATGACGGGGTCGCTCCGGAACTTCGCCAGCTGGTTGAGTCCGTGCGGGCCCGCGACGCCGAACGCAACTGGCAGTTATCCCGTCATCCGGCCCGCCTGCGCATCAGCACGATCGACGCGCTGAACGCCGCCCTGGCGCGCAGCGCACCGGTCAGTGGCGGAGCCAGCGTGCTGCGTGCCGTCTCCCAGCAGCCTGAGCGCCTGTATCGACTGGCCGCCCGGGCAACACTGCGACTGCTCGCAGAGGCCGACGGCCCCCGGGAGTCGGTCGCCGTGCTGCTGACTCATCTGGATAACGATCCCGGCAGGGCAGAGGAACTCCTGGCACAACTGCTGGCAAGACGCGACCAGTGGTTGCCGTTCATCGGCGCGGGCCTCGATCCGGGTACGGCCCGCCGCGATCTGGAGGCGAGTCTGGCCCGGCTGGTGGAGGGCGAGCTGTCGCGTGTAGCCACCGCGATTCCAGCGGCCGGTCTTGCCGAACTGTCGGAGGTCATCCACGCGGCCGCCATCAACCGGCAGGTTGAACTCGGCAAGGGACGTGCGGCGGACGGGAGCCTCGGTGACCGGCTGGCGTGGTGGCAGTTCGCGGCCTCGTCATTGCTGACCGCGAAGGGCGACTGGCGCCAGCGGCTCACTGTCCGGGAGGGGTTTCCACCGGAGCAGAAGGACCTGAAAGCGCACGCGCAGGAACTGGTGTCCGCCTTCAGTGCCATCCCGCGCCTGGCCGGGACGCTGGCCACGGTGCAGCGCTTGCCGACGCCGCGGTATTCGCCAACCCAGTGGAACGCGCTTGAAGCCCTGCTCACGCTGCTGCCATTCGCGGCGGCAGAGCTCAAGCTGGTGTTTGCCGTCGAAGGGGAAACCGATTACGCGGAGATTGCCGCGGAGGGCAGGGCGGCGCTGGGTGCGGACATTGCCCCGAGCGAACTGGCGCTGCGGGTCGACTGGCGCCTGCAGCACCTTCTGCTCGACGAGTTTCAGGACACCTCAGAGGCGCAGTACGCGCTGCTGCGGGCGCTGACGCGGGGCTGGGCGCCCGGCGACGGGCGAACGCTGTTCCTGGTGGGTGATCCGATGCAGTCGATCTACCGGTTCCGGCAGGCGGAGGTCCGCCTGTTTCTGGACGTCAGGGATCACGGCCTGCCCGGCGTCGCGCTGGAGTTCCTGCAGCTGCGAGCGAACTTCCGGTCCGTTCCCGCGCTCGTCGCCTGGACCAATGCCACCTTTGGCCAGGTTTTTCCGGACGGCGACGACCTGATCAGCAGCGCGATTTCCTTCGCCGCGAGCGAGCCGGCGCGCGAGGGGTCGTTGCAAGATCCGGCGGCGGTCACGCTGCATTCCTCAGCCTGGGACAAGCCGGGCGAGGAGGCCGATGAGGTGGTGCGCGTGGTGCGCGACTGCCTGTCGGCATCAGCGAGCGGCAGCATTGGCATCCTCGTGCGGAGCCGGGGGCACGCCGCACACATCGTCGTGGCGCTCCGCAGCGCGGGGATCGCCCTGGCCGCCAGCGACCTTGTCGAACTCGG
>CAZPNN010000477.1:0-4116 GCA_964587605.1 uncultured Chromatiaceae bacterium | reverse complement strand
CCTCGCAAGGCCGGTCAAGCCGGCGGAGAGCGACCGCTGCCTCGCGATGCTCGAGGAGAAAGTCTCTGACAAACGGGCGCAATCCGGCCGCCGCATGCCCATGGTGCCCATCGCAATGCCGCCAGAGGTGCCCGCTGCGGTGATGGCGGCGAGATCGCTGCTGCCGGCGGTGCACTTTGTCGAAAGTCACTTGTCCGAAAAGATCACCGGCGAGGACATGGCGCGGCTCTGCTCGATGAGCCCCTTCCGGTACAGCCGGGAGTTCAAGGAAGCCTTCGGTATTTCCTTCCGTGAGTACCTTGTGCGGTTACGCCTCAAGGAAGCGGCGCGGTTACTGGAGAATCCCCAGGCGCGGGTAGCGCAAGTAGCGTACGCGGTAGGCTTCAACGACATGTCGTACTTCAGCCGGATGTTCAAGCGCTATTTCGGCGTATCGCCTTCGTCGGTCCAGGGAGTCTCCCGGAACGGTTTGCCGGCCGGTGTAGGGCCCGCTGACCAGTCCGGTGAACAGTCCGCTGAACGGCCAGTTGAACGACCTGGGGAGTTGCCAGCGCGGTCGTTGCCCGCGCTGTCGTTGCCCGAATCGCTGCGAGCGCCCTGACCATCGGCTGTCGCCAGACCGAGGCCATCCCGGGTTGCCGGCTAGGCGTCCGGTAACTTCTCGATGCCCACGTGACCGGCCCGGCGCTGATCGACAGACAGCACATTCAGCCGGAAACCGGAAACCTCCAGTACATCGCCCGCGACCGGCAACCGGTCCAGGCGGTCCATGAACAGGCCGGACAGGGTATTGGTTTCCGGTTCGTGTTCGAGTGGTGATTCGATCATCTTCTCGATATCAGCCAATGGTGTCAGCCCGTCCGCTTCCCAGCGCCCCTCCGCTATTTCCCGTATGTGATGCACTTCGTCGGCGGTGTCGGTTTCATCCCGGATCTCGCCCGTGATTTCCTCCAGCAGGTCCTCGAGAGTCACCACGCCGGACATCTGGCCGTACTCGTCGACGATAATGGCCATGTGCATGCGCCGCTGGCGCATCTGCTCCATCACGCGGGACAGTCCGACAGTTTCCGGGATCAGCAGGGGTTCGCGCAGGTACTGGCGCAGGTTGTCCCAGGGGGACGGCTGGCCGCTCAGCATTGCCCCGAATATATCCTTGGTCAGCAATATGCCAACCACGCTGTCGTCAGAGCGGCGGACGACGGGGTAACGCGAGTGCTCGCTATCCAGCACGATCGCGGCATTGCTCGCGCCGTCGTCATCGATGTCGAGCGTGACGACTTCGGGCCAGGCAATCATGATCCCGGACACGGCCTGCCGGCCGAAACCCAGCAGGTTGTGCAGCATTTCACCTTTCGCGTTACCGATCCGCCCGGCGGCGCGTGAGGTGGCAACCAGACCCTTGAGTTCATTGGCGGTCAGCACATCGCCGTGCGTGCCTTCCTTGACGCCAAACATCGCGAGGATGCCGCGCGATGCGCGGTCGAGCAGCCAGTTCAGGGGAAAAACCAGCAGGTACCAGCCGTGCAACGGGTAGGCGATCCACAAGGACACCGTTTCGGCCTGGCGGATCGCGAATGACTTGGGCACCTGCTCGCCGATCACGATGTGCAGCGACGAAAAAATCAGGAAGCCGGTCAGAAATGAAATCTGGTGGATCGTCGCCGCCGGTAGTGCCAGTGGCGCCAGTAGCGGGCCGATCAGTGCTGCCACGAAGGGTTCGCCGATCCAGCCGAGGCCGAGCGAGGCCATCGTGATGCCCAGCTGGCAGGCCGCCAGGTAGGGTTCCAGTTTCTGGATGATCGCGAGGGTCAGGCGGGCACTCCGGCTGCCGTCGTCAGCTTGCGCCTGGATGCGGAATACCCGGGCTTTGACCAGGGCAAACTCCGCCGCCACGAAGAACCCGTTCGCCGCCAGCAGTACGATGACCAGCAGCAGGGTAACGGGGATACTCATATATTCCAGGGCTCCGTGGCGGGCGGGGATGCGCCGCAGAAAATCATGGTACGAACAAACGGCGGAATCGCAAAATCCCGGTCGGGGCACCTGCCGCGGAAGTCAGCAAAGCAGTGCTCAGTCAGCTTCTCCTGATATCCCGGGCAGTAACCGGATGATCCTGGAGTCGGTGGCGTTCTCCAGCAGGATGTAAAGCTCGCCCGCAGGCCCGATTGCGATGTCCCGGAACCGGGCCAGGTCTTTCAACAGGGTTTCGGTGTGCACCACCTTGTTGTCCACAATTTCCATGCGCAGGAGATCGGTGGCGCGGAGCGTGCCAACAATGATGTTGTTGTTCCAGTGCGGGAACTCCGTTCCCTGGTAGAAGATGAAGCTCGAGATGGCCGGTGACGGCGTCATGTCGACAACGGGGAACTCGGCATCCTCGGGTTTGAGCGTGATGCCGAGCGCTTTCGCGACGTTGACCGGCCTGCCGTCGTAATTGACGCCACTCGTGAACAGCGGCCAGCCGTAGTTGCGGCCCGGCAGGAGGCGATTCAGCTCGTCGCCGCCGCGCGGCCCCATCTCCGTGCTCCAGAGTTCTCCGGTCTGAGAATTGAACTCGAGCCCCTGCACGCTGCGGTGCCCGTAGGTCCAGATCGACTTGAGCGCACCGGGCGTGTTGATAAAAGGGTTGTCTGCGGGTATGCGCCCGTCGTCGTGCACGCGGTGAATCTTGCCGTAGGGGAGGGCAAGGTCCTGTACGCCCATGAAATCCAGCGCCGCTTTCATCCCGACACTGAGGTAGACGTGGCCCTTGTTGTCGAAGCTGATTCGCCCCCCGGCGGCCAGGTCCGAGGTGTCCGTATAGGTGGCGATATCCGCCTGCCAGATGATTTCCTGGTCGACCCACGCGCCGTCCTTGATCCGGCCGCGCACCAGCCTGTTCATCGATACGGGCCGCTTCGAACGGCGGCTCAACTCGTTGCAGTCGCTGCACCGGTCGGTGTGGTGAAGATAGATCCAGCCGTTGTCCTTGTACTGCGGGTGCAGGGCCACATCCAGCATCCAGCCGAGCCCCTGAACCTGGCCCAGAAAGACCCCCGAGTCGGCGTACACGGGCGGCGTGCCGCCGATCGGCGCGGATTTCCTGCCGTCGGTGGAAATGATGCGCAGGCCGCGCATCCGCTCGGACAGCAGGATCCGTCCGTCGGGCAGCGGTGCGATTGAAAAGGGCAGGGGATCGAGGCCGGCGGCAATCGTTTCAATCCGGAAGGCATGTCGTTCGCTGTGAAGGGTTCCCGCCGGAATCGTCAACGCAATATCCGCGTTCTTGTCGAGTATGGTGGTTCCCTGTCTCTGCTCCGCCACGTAGAGCGCCAGATTCCAGATCTGGCTTTCATTGAGTGTTTCGGACCATGCGGGCATGCCCTTGTCGGGAAAGCCATTCGCAATGCTCCGCGCGATTTCCTTCACGGAATCGCCGTGCCGAAGATCCTGGCCAACCAGCGGCGTACCCAGCGGCGCGCCGCGCAGGTTTTCGCCGTGGCATACGGCGCACTGGTCGTTGAAGTGCTTGATGAAGACATCCCGCATGGGGATCTTGCTGAGTGCTTCCCAGTCCACCTTGCCGGGGTCAAAGCCCTGGGCGGTGGCCTTGAGGGCGGGCAGCGTCAGGGCCGTCAACAGGAGCAGCGAGAGCGCGATCTGCCGGGACCAGCGTCGGTTCATCGTTCCAGGGCTCCGTGGCGGGCTGGAAGGCTCCGCAAGAGAAACATGGTAAGCCATTGGGGTGCGTACCTGGGTCATGACGCCACGCCCGGGGTTCCTGCCGGACATATCCTCGTGCCAAGATCGCGGTCGGGCAGCGTCGCCAGCCGGCGATCGTCGAGCCCCGGTGGAGATCACAGCCATGCATTCGAGGCACGTGCGCGCCCGGCGCGGACTACCGTTCTGTGGGCGTCGACCCGGGCTGGCGCTTATGGCCGTTGCCGCCGCGGCTATTTCGGGCCTGGCAATTGCCGCCAAAGCGCACGCGGAAGCCCCGCGCATCCACGCCATCACCGGTGCTCGCATCGTCACCGCGCCCGGCAAGGTTATCGAGAGCGGCACGGTGGTGCTGCGTGACGGCCTGGTGGAGGTGGTCGGGCCGAAGGTGGTCGTGCCCGTCGACGCCGAGGTCGT
>CAZPNN010000476.1:0-3301 GCA_964587605.1 uncultured Chromatiaceae bacterium | reverse complement strand
CAGCACGCCGAACGCGAACAGCAGGAACAGTGGCAGGTACATTAAACGGCCGCGGGCGCCCGGCGTCTTGACGCGGGACACGCAATACATGGCCGCTGGCACGAGAAACGGGCCAAACACGTTCGGGTCCTTGAAGGGCCCCTTGGCGCGCAAGCCGCCCTCCCACTGCACGCTGTCGATGTACCCGAAATACTCGGCAATGCCGAATACCGTGGCGATGACCGCGGCCACCAGGTAACCCATCCAGAGCGCCGGGAACACCCGCCGCGGTTCGCTGGCGACCACGCAGGCAAAAAATATCCAGGCCACCACCATGTACGTCCGGATACCCAGAGAGCGGATGGTCTCCATTGGCTGGGGTGCCACCGCCGCCGCCACGACGTTGCTCAGCGCAAAGGCGCCAACCAGCAGCACGGGGATGCGGATCTCCCGGGGTATGCGCAGGCCCGTGGCGAAGAAGAGGCACAGCAGCCCGATCAGGAGCAGGTCATAGGGGGCCGGCTCGATGAAAACGATGGAACTCGTCGCCATCAGCAGCCCCAGCAGGGGCGCGGCAAGGGGTGGCTTCCTGGAGGCGGTAAGGAACTGGGTCATGCCTTGCGTGACGCCGGAAACAGGCGGGTGTCCCGCACGCGTATTACTCTACAGTGAGACCTGCCAAAGTTGTGTGAAGTCCAGCGTGAACCGTCCATACGCCTCCCGCCATAGCAAGATGTCGCGCCTGATCGGCGGCTCGGCGTTCATTTTCGCCTGCCGGGTCGGCGGTGCCGCGATCACCTTCTTAAGCCAGATCCTGCTGGCGCGCTTTATGGGCGCGGCCGAGCTCGGGGTTTATGTCACCGCCTTTTCCGCCTGCATCCTGCTTTCCACCGTGGCCACCCTGGGGTTTCCCATGGCGGCCATCCGCTTCGTCGGCGCCGGGCTCGCCCGCGAGGATGCCGGCTACGTGGCCGGCTTCATGCGTCACGGCCGGCGGGGCATCGTGCTCGCGGGCCTCGCTGTCGCACTGGCCTGCGCCGGCGGGCTGCTGTTGGCCGGCGACGCCGTCGCAGTTGCCTATCGGGCACCACTGCTCATCGCGTTTGCGGCCGTGCCCTTTTTCGCGGTGCTGGAATTCAACGGCGGGGTGGCCAACGCCTTCACCTGGCTGGGCCAGGCGTTCCTGCCCGGCAACATCGTGCGGCCGCTGCTGTTCCTCTGGGCCATCTGGCTCATGTCAACGCTGCCGGCGACCGGTGCGCTGACCGCCGCAACGGCCCTGCAGGCGCAGTGGATCGTCATCGCCATCGTCGCCGTCGGCTCCGCCGCCGCGCTGCGCTTTCGCTCGCAACCGTTGATCGGCGGCGCCGTCCCCAGCGACGAATGGGGCGAATGGCTGCGCGTGGCGCTGCCACTGGTCGGCGTGACGCTGTTCAGCGCCTACTTGCCGGAGTTCGTGGTGGTGCTCGGCTCGCTTTACCTGCCCAGCGACCAGGTGGCAATCCTGCAGGTGAGCTATCGCGTGGCCCTGCTCATCGCCTTCGGCCTGTATTCGGTGGATGCCTACACGGCGCCGGAAGCGGCGCGGCTGATGGCCACCACGGACAAGGCGGAACTCGCGCAACTCGTCCGGCGCGTGACGCGCCTGCGATTCTGGACCGCGCTGCTGGCGGTGATCGCGCTGGCGACCGTCGGGCGGGCGTTGCTGGGGCTGTTCGGCGCGGAGTTCGTGGCCGGCTACACGGTATTGCTCATACTGGCGCTGGCGCAGTTGCCGCAGGCCGCCGCTGGCCCCGTGCTGCGGCTCATGACCATCAGCGGGCACCAGAATCACGCGCTGATCGTTTGCGTGGCCTCGCTGGGGCTACTCGTGCCGCTCGTCATGGTCCTCACGCCGCTGTGGGGAATGACCGGCCTGGCCGTGGCGGTGTTGCTGACCACGCTGTTGTGGTCGGTCGCCATGTCCTGGCTCGTGGTCCGCTACCTGGGAATTCGCCCGGCTATTTTCTGAGCGGGCCTGGCGGGCCTGGCGGGAGTGGCAGGCCGGCAGCGGGCACGCAGGCCCGCTTGAGGATCACCGCGGAACGCGGTTCCAGCGTGACGCTTGCCACCGGCCGCCCCTCGATGTCCGTGAACCCGCCGCCCGGGACAAGGCGGCGCACCGGCATGTCCGGCTGATTCAATAGCACCGTGCCGCAGTCGAAATCCCGGCGCAACACGCCGCGCCACCGATAGCGCGGCCCGTGGGCCGGCCCCAGGTTCAGGCCGTAGCCGGGCCACCATTTGTCCGGCGCGGTCCAGGCCAGCTGGTCGCTGCTCATCAGGTCCCGGCCTTGGCTGACGAGGAACCAGGCGGCGAGTCCGAACTCCCGCTCCGTGGTGGTGGTGCCGTAGTCCATCAGCACCACCGAGCGCCCGCGCCGGTGAACGGTGTCGATGAATGCCAGGAATCGCTCGAAGCCCCACTCCCCGCCGCCACCCCGCAGGCCCTTGTCGGTGGCGCCCCGCTCCAGGTTGATGAAGTCCGCGGCATCGATCTGCCGGGCGATGAGGGGGTCGTCGAATGCCCCGGCGTACCAGATGGCGTTGTGGGCGATCTCCGTCGCTGGCAGCGCGGCGCGCACCTCCAGCATGAAAGCGGCGAGGTCGCGTTGCCAGTCGGCGAGCGTCATGTCGCGGCCCGTGCGCGGATCCCGGGGGATGACCTCCTCGCCCTGGCCGTCACTGATGCGCCAGGCCATGTTGACGTCGTCGATCCAGAGGCCGGCGTAGCCACGGGCGATCAGCGCCCGCGCGCCCTCGATCCACCAGCGGCGGAACTCCGGATTACCGACGTCGGCGGCGTATTGCGGGCAGCTGCCATTGTCGCAGCCCCAGTCAATGAACAGCATGCGTCCCTGCCGGTCCCGCAGCACCCACTCCGGGTGCTCGCGAAGCACGTCCCAGTGGGGCTTGATGGCGTAACTGTCCTTGTACACCCAGGCGTTCGGGTACCAGGCGAGGCGCGAGTCAAAGTACGGGGAATAGGTCTGCATGCGGAAGTAGCGATCCCGCATGAACTGCCGGTGGGCGGGCCCGGGCTTGCCGGTGTACCGGTCGAAGGGCGTGTCGGCGATCTGGTAGAAGCGCACCTGGCCCTCGGGCACCGCCTCGATGCCTGCCAGCGCCGGCGGCGAGCCCGTCGCCAGCAGGCACAGGCCCAAGCCCACCCCATATAATAAGAGTGAGCCGACCCGGGATTCCTGGTCGAGGTGCTGTGTACCTGAACTCCGCATTGAAACGCGAGTATAGGATGAACCAAGCGCCCGCCCGGGTCGCCACC
>CAZPNN010000475.1:0-16870 GCA_964587605.1 uncultured Chromatiaceae bacterium | reverse complement strand
CAGGTACAGGTGCCGGCGATGCGGCTCGGGACACGTCGCGGCGAGTTGCCGGAAGGTCTGGCTGGCCGGCTCGTACCGACGTTGGCGCAGATCGATCTGGGCTTCCAGCAGTTGCAGCTCGGTTCCCAGTGCGGTGGCGTCCGGCAAACTCCTGATTCGCCGCAAGGTCTCCTGGGACTCGGCGACACGATTACTGCGTTCCTGAATCTGGGCCAGTCGTAACAAGGCCAGCGCCGAGGGCCGTGGGTCCGCTGCTGCCTGCGCCGCAGCCTCACCTGCCGCTTTGGCTTCCCCAAGGTTGAGCAGCAGCAGGGCCAGGGTTGCCAGTTGCTCGCTGCTGATGGCCTTGAGGTGCTGCCAGTCCCACAGGGCAACCGTCGCGGCCTCGATGTGCAGCGAGTCGTAGCAGCACTGCGCGTACTGCAGGCGGATCTCCGCGTCCTCCGGCGCCTTGTGCGTCGCATCGGCGAGCACCCACCGCGCAGACTCGTAGTCCCCGCGGTCCTGATGCAGCAAACCGACGTTGTAAAGGAAGCTTGCCGATGACTCACCCAGGGCCGCCGCCTCGATATAGGCGGCCAGTGCCTCGTCATAGCGCCCGCGCGCGCGGAGGACCGTGCCCAGGTTGACCCAGTGGGCGACATGGCGCGGCTGCTGCCGGGTCAGCGCCTGATAGGCCGCAACCGACCCGTCGTCTGGAGGATCGCTCAGCATCGTGCCGGCGGGCTCGTTAATCGGGAAAAAGACAAGGCCGCGCAGCTTGCGCTGCGCGGCCTTTTAGTTGCACGTCGGACCGCGATCAGAACTTCTGGGTGATCGAACCGAAGAAGAAGCGACCGATGGTGTCGTAGGTCTCCACGTCGGTGTTCGCGTTGGTCACGTTGTTCTGGAACAGGATCGGCGGCTGGTTGTCCCACATGTTGTTCACACCCAGCTGGAAGCGGGTCCCGGTGCTGGGCAGTGTGTAGCCAACCGTCGTGTCCCAATAGATCTGTGACGCAATACGAAGGTCTGGCTGAATGCCCGGGAAGCCGTCCGGATCCGTGAGATTGACGGAGTCGATCCAGCGCACGGCCACCAGGGCGGTGAAGTCGCTGTAGGCCCAGCCCACGTGCCCCGACACGCGCCAGTCCGCGATATTGCCGTACTGGCGATCGTAGGAGCCGCCAACCTTCACGACAGGACTGTCGGGGGTGACGGTGCTGTCGTAATCCTGGGTGTAGGTCGCGTCCAGGCCGCCGCGGAAATCGCCGAATCCGGTATCGGGCAGGGCGTAGGTCACGCTGAAGTCGACGCCGCTGGTGTCGAGCGAACCCAGGTTGATCGTGGGCTCCTGGATCTGCAGGATCGAGCCGTCGCCGAACCGGTTGATGAAGCCGCAGAACTGCGGCGAGCCGGTTGCCACGCACTGCTCGGCGGACGTGTTCACGTCGACCTGGGTGATCACGTTATCAATCGAGTACTCCCAGTAATCGATGCTCAGCGACAGGCCCCTGACGAATTCCGGCTCGTAGACAAAGCCGAAGGTCAAGGCGTCGCCTTCTTCCGGCTGCAGGTTGCCCCCCACGAGGTTAGCGTTGCCGAGTTGCAGCCCGTCAACCTGGGAGTTGGCTTGCGTGAAAGTGCCGTCCTGAGGCACGTTTACGCAGGCGAGAGCCAGGTTCGGGTTTAAGGCCACGGCCGCCGCCGTGAGGCCGACACAGGGGTCGGTAAAGGTCGCCGCGTCGGCCGTTGGCGCCTGGAAGAGGTCGATGATGGTCGGGGCGCGGAAGATGTCCGCGTAGGAAGCCCTGATCATCAGCGAGTCTATGGGCCGCCAGTCGACCTTGAAACTGCCATTGGTGGTGTCGCCGAAATTCGAGTAGTCGGAGTAGCGGACGCCAACGGTCAGGTTCAGCGACTGCGCAAACGGCGCGTCCTTGAGTATCGGCACCAGCAGCTCGCCGTACAGCTCCTTCACGTCGTACGAGCCGTCCGAGTCGCCGCTGCAGGCTTCGCTGGAGATCAGGCAATCCTTGTAAAGCGGCGCGGAGGCCTGGGTGATGAAGCTGGTGTCGAAGGTGCCACTCTTGTCCGCGTACTCGAAGCCGACCGCGGCCTTCACGGCGCCCGCTGGCAGGTCGAAGACGTCCCCGTCCAGGGCCAGAGCGGCAGACTGCGTCCAGCTCTTGTAGGTGTCCGAATAGTCACCCGTGACCGACTTCAACGCGGCTAATTGGCCCTCATCGGGATTACTCAGGTTGAAGATGTTCAACGGCACGCAGCCGCTGATCGGCGCGCCGGGGACGCCGCAGGTGGGCGTATCGTCGGTCAGATCGCCGGGCGTGCCGTTGTCATCGACGAAAGACGGCCCAAGGGCATTTTCGAACGACGACTTGAAGAGGTAGCCGCCGAACGAGCGCTCCTGGTCTATGCGGCTGTAGCCGAGGCTCGCGTCCCAGTTCCAGCCCGTGTCGAACAGGCTGCCGCGCAAGCCGGTGAGGATGTTGCCCTGCCAGGTTCTCACGTCGTTGGCCCGGTTGCCGACTCCCTCCATCCGGAAGGTGGCGTTCGGATTGCTCAGCCTCTCCACATCGTCCGATGGGTCGCCGGGCGTGCCGTTGTCGTCGACAAAGGTGTTACTCGTGCCGAAGTCGATGCCGAACGGGTTGTAGATGTTGTCGGCGGAGATCAGGGTGTTGTCACTCCGCGAGTCGAAAGGCAGCGGGGCGATCTGGTAACCGGACTTGGTCCTGTTGTAGAGGAAGTCGGTGTACAACTCGACGTCGTCGTTGATCTTGTGGGTACCCAGTACAAAAATGCTGGCCCGCTCCTGGGGCGTCAGGATCAGGTTCAGGGGCTGGTAGTTGTAGGTGTCGTTCGGCGTGCCCGACGACACAAAACAGCGAAAATCGTCCAGGCTGGCGCCTGAGGCACCCCCGATTCGTGTGACGCCCTGGGCACCGGAGCAACCCGCGTACTGGGTGTCCAGGCCCGCAGCGATGGCGCTCGGGGTGTCGAAGAACATGCGGCCCGTCGGGGTCCGGGTGGAGCCACCCTCGAACACCGAGCCGTAGAAATAGATGGCGTTACGGGAGAACTCGCGGTCACCGGCCGAAATCTCGTCCTGCTTGTTGTAGTTCATGCCCAGGATCAGGTTGCTGGTGTCGTTCGACGCGCCCCACGACAGCGAAACGCCCTTGCGGTCGCCATCGCTCTCGCTCGATGTGCCGGCATCGAGGCTGATTTCGGCGCCATCCATTTCGGTCTTCGTGATGAAGTTCACGACGCCGCCGATGGCGTCCGAGCCGTAGATCGCGCCGGCACCCTGTTTCAGCACTTCCACGCGCTCGATCATGTTGACCGGGATCGAGTTGATGTCGACGGCGCTGCTGAGCCTGCCCAGCGCGCCAAAGCGGTGGCCGTTAATGAGCACGAGGGTGCGTTCCGTGCCGAGGCCGCGCAACTCGATGTTGCTCGCGCCTTCACCACCGCCGTTGTTGACGGCGGGATTGGCCGCGGCGCCGCCAACCGAGGGCAGCTTCTGCAGCAACTCACCCATGGTGGCGACACCGGATTCCTGGATGGTCTCCGCGGTGACGATCTGGACGGGACTGGCAGATTCCGCGTCGAGGCGGCGGATTCGCGAGCCGGTAACGATGATCTCGCTCATGCCCTCCGCCGTGGCGTCTTGCGCAATCGCTGTGGTTTGCTGCACGCCTGCAATAGCCCCGGTCAGCATTGCGAAGCCAGCTGCCCGCTGGGCCAGTGACTCATTCAGCTCGGAATTTTGCTTGCTGCTCATGTGATCGTTACCCCCTGATCAAACACTTGTGCACTGAGACTCGCTAAATGGCAGATCCGCAATCGGGATCCCTGAGGTGCTGGCCCCACCCCGGAGCAGCGCCACCTTTGAGCGATCAAGGGGCCGATCATAGCCGCAAAAAAACGACAGAAGCAATCGGGCGTCCGTAACCTGTAATCCAAGGACCCGACGACCTGACACCGAGTTCGTTGTAAATCAGCAACAAAAGGCAGTGGTGAGCCGATTAGCAGCGCTCCCCCGGCTTCAAGCTTGGGGCGTCGATTTCGAGGGCGCGGGGACGCTGGACGTGCCGCTTGCTCGTGTTCCGCCTCGGCGAGTCCGACGAGAACATTCCCAACGGCAATGACGAGGACGTCAGTGCCACGCGGGAGAGAGCCGACGAAAGCCGCCACCGGGTTGCTGCACGGAGCTTTCGCGTTCGACACCCGCCACCCTGACTAACACGCGGACGACCCCGCGTCTTTCTTGCCTCCGGTCCCGGGGCGCGGTAGGGTTACGGCCACTACTAATAAGGCATACCCGCCGCCCTCTGGGGGGAGGATTCCGGCCTTGGGTCTTGCTCTTCGCACCGGGCCGCTTTGCTAATACCGCGCTGTCCCGGGCCATAGCCGGGGACAGGGCACCCGTGTTCTTTTGGAGGATTGTCGTAAATGAGAATGCTAGCAGCCGCTGGACTTGTCGCCGCGAGCGTACTCGGTGTGTCACTGCAGGCCGGTGCCGCCTCGACCACGTATGTCATCGATGGCACCCTCGGCGCGGTCGAGCAGTCCTGCACGCAGGTGAACTGGTTGTTCGCCGGTACCGATTGCACCTACGGCCGCAACCGCGCAGGCGCCGCCGTCGGCAAATGGCAGGGACCCTATTTTGGTGGCGCGCACTACACTCCTGACGGCGTGAAGGACCAGCCCACCTATGTCCCCACCCACGGCGTGAACAATCCCCTGGGTGGCACCAACCCCGCCGACTTCATTCCCGCCGTGGACGACGGCAAGCTGGCTGCCCCGATCACCGGCGCGATCACCATCGACGACAACGGCACACCCGGCGACGCCACCGACGACATCATCGGCGGCACCTTCAGCATTGGCGCCATGGCGCGCAACATCGCCACCGGCCAGTTCACCCGGGTCGTCGAGGCCTGGACCACGATGGACCATGTGATCGCGCCCACCGCGGTTAACCCGACGGCCACCATCGCCAATGGCGCCGGCGGCATCGACTACGTGGTGGGTACCCGTGGCTTCCCGAACGCCTTGTGCTTCCGCTTCGGCGCCACCGATTGCTTCCCGTCGCAAAATTCGCTCACCGACTTTAGTGATGCCACCTTCTGGGCAGACATACCGGAGAACTCGATCGGCATCGAGCGGTCCGGGCGCATGGGCGATCCCGACTTCGTCGCCACCAACCCCGCGCCCACCACGCCCACCGGCAATCTGGGGGCGGTCTCGACCGCCACCTTCACCGGTTACACCTGCGCAGGAAATAACCTCCAGCAGGACGACTGCACGGTCAACCAGCTGGTGTGGGGCGGGACCAGCGAGAACGCCGGTTTCGACAACATGGTCATGAAGATCTCGACCAACAATCTGGGTCAGATCACCGCGGCCACCGTGTACTGGACCGAGGAGTACAAGATCCTCCTCAGCGCACCGCCGCACCTCTACGACAATTCCGCCCAGCTGGGAATCTTCACGTTCACCGGCGCGACGGAAAACCTGGCCCCCGACGCGCAGGATTTCGCCGCCAGCGTGCTCCAGTTCAGCACAGTCAACACGCTCGACACGGTGGCCAGCAGCGTCAACTTCGCCGGTGACGTCACCGTCACAATCGTGACGGCTCCGGCGCAGGGCAGCGCCACTGTCAATGGCAACCAGACGATCAATTACGACGCCACCGGCGCCGCCGCCGGCACCCAGACGATCGTCTACCAGGCCACGGACGGCGTCGACACCGACCAGGGCACGATCACGATCACGGTGGCAGCCAACGCGCTGCCCGTGGCCCCGGATGGCGGCATCACCATCTCGACGCAGGGCGCGGCGCCCGGCCCCGGGACCGCGGGTAGCGTCAATGTCTCGGGCCTGCCTGGCTATGTGGCCGGAAACACACCGAGCGTCGTCTCGATCACGACCTTCCCCAATGCCGCCAACGGTACTGCCTCGGTCACTGGCACGACGATCCAGTTCACCCCGGCGGCGACATTTTTCACAGGGACGGAATCGATCGGCTACACGATCACCGACAGTGACACCGACACGGATACGGGCGTGATCACGGTGACAATCGCCGACGTCAACCCGGCGTTGTCCGACGGCACGATCACCACGGATCAGGACCGTACCAGTTCGGCACTGTCGCTCGGCATCACCCCGGGCAACGGCTCCGTGGCACAGCACACGCTGGCCGTCAGCACCCAGGCGGCGAACGGCGCCTGCAACCTCTCGGGAACCTCACTCACTTATACCCCGGCCGCCGACTATTTCGGCCCCGACAGTTGCGTGGTGACGATTACCGACGCGAATGGCGATGCGGACACGGGCACCATCAGCATCACGGTCGATCAGGTCTCAGGCAATCTGAGGCTGCCCGGCGGCGGCAGCGCGGTGGACCCGTGGAGCCTGGCGCTGCTCGGCGCCTTGCCACTGTTGCGGCGTCGTCGCCGCGCCTGATTCAACAGCAGACGTGACGAGCCTTGAGACCCCGCCGAATGGCGGGGTTTTTTTTGCCGTCTGTTCAGGCACCGTCAGGGCCGGCCGGCCACGATTCCGCCGTGCAGGATCACGCCCTCCGTCGGCTTCGACGTCCACAGCTGTTCGGCGAAACGCGGGATCGCCATCGCGGCGATCGGGAAGCACTCGACGAGCTGCGAGGGCTTGCCGGGAATACCGTCGAGCGCGTAGCAGAAGAACTCCATGCCCTTGCGCTCCACCGTGTTCCAGAAGCCCCGGATCGCTGGCTCGCTGGCCGAAACCGAGCCGTCGCCATTGAAGTAGACGTCAAAGCGCCGCTCGCCGGACGGAGTCTCCATCCGGTAACGCGTGGTGTTGGTCATCAGGTGCTGGTAGAAGCTCGGATAGCGTTCCTCTAGCGGCCGGGAGCGGTCCGTCTTTTCCTCGACAACCGCCGCGGGCCTCGGCCAGTCAGCGGCGCCGATCTCCTGCATCAGGAAAGACACCAGCGCCGTGCGGTCTGCTTCCGGCACGGGTTCGGGAATCATCATGCGATTGCCGGGGATCAGCTGGTCGGGGACCGCCAGAAATTCCCAGACGCGGGCCACGTCCCACTGGAATCCCGCGGCCGTAAGGGCATCGGACGATGCAAACCCGGGGACGGCACCCGCCTTTCGACCGACCAGGCCCCAGAGATTGGGCCCAACGAGATGGCTGCCGCCTTCGGCGAGCGTGTGGCAGGCGCTGCACCGCTGCTGAAAGGCCGTTCGGCCTTTCTGGTAATCCGCGGCGATGAGCTGGTCGCGCGTCGGAACGGCAGCGACAGTGGTGGCCAACAGGCTGCCGAGCAGGACAAGGGCGAGTGGTCGGCGTTGCATGGGAGGTCCACCGATATCCGGAACAGGCCGGATTATCCATCGGCGCGGCAGCCGTCGCCAGATTCAGTGGCTGCGCTTCTCCGTAGACCGGTTCGGGCTGGCACTGTCTGGCATGGCCTTAAGTCCACCGATGTGACCTTCCAGAAGGGTCGGCTCACCGAGCAAGTAGCCCTGGGCCCAGGTAATGCCGAGCTTCGACAGCAGGTCCAGGGTGGCGTCGTCCTGGACGAACTCAGCCACCGTTTCCAGTTGCATGACCCTCGCCACTTCGGATATGGCGGCGACGACAGATTGCGACACCACGTTGGTCGGCAGATCACGAATGAAACTGCCGTCGATTTTCAGTGTATCGACCGGAAAGAGTTTCAGGTACGCAAAGGAACTGAGGCCCGTGCCAAAGTCATCGAGAGAGAAACGGCAGCCAATCTTGCGCAGCGTGTGCATGAAGGTCTGGGCGCGTTGCAGGTTGGCGACCGCCACAGTCTCGGTGATTTCAAAGCAAACCAGCCCCGGCGGCACCCGGGTTCTCTCCAGCTGCTGCTGAACAAACGCGAGAAACGCCTCGCTGCCAAGGCTCTGCCCCGACAGGTTAATGGCAAAGCGGGTTCCCGACGCCCTGAGTCCCGACAGGTTCCGCGCGAGCAGCTCCAGCGTGTTGCCCACTACCCATCGATCCAGCTCTTCCATCAGCTGGTAGCGCTCGGCTGCGGACAGAAACTCCGAGGGTGAGATATGGCTTTCGTCATCGTCGAGCATGCGAACCAGGACTTCAAAGTAGCCGTGGTTTGCCGGTCCGGTGGGCTTTACCGGAACGATGGGCTGCCCGAGCAGGGCGAGGCGCCCCTGGTCGATGGCATTGCGAATGTAGCCGACCAACTGGATGTCATCGAAACGCCGGATGATGGAGAGATCCTCGGGCTGGTAGACCTCCACCCGGCCCCGCCCCCGGTCCTTGGCGGCGGCACAGGCCACCTGGGCGGTCACCAGCGGGCCGCTGCCTTCAGCCGTGGCCTCACCGTCTTCGGTGGCAGGGGCGATGCCAATACTGACCGAGGCGCGAAAACTCCGTTCCCCGTGCCCGAATTCCAGCTGGCGGAACCGGTCTGCAATCCGCTCACCAATCTTGCGAGCGGCCTCCAGATCCGTATCCATCAGCAGCGCCGCAAAGTGGTCGCTGACCACGCGGCTGATCGCATGCTCCGCCAGCTCCTCGCGCAGGATGGCCGCAAAACCTGCCAGTACCTTGTCCCCGCCCTGCCGTCCCAGTGTGTCGTTGCAGAGCTGCAGTCGATCGATATCAAAGTACATGAGTGTGGGCGGCGTCCCGGCACACGTGGCGACTGACATGCGCATCAGCTTCTCGAACGCGGGCCAGGCAGTGAGCCCGGTGAGGCCGTCGTAGGCCCGTTCCAGTACGGTCGAGATATGCGTCGCCAGGTAGCGCCCCACGCGCGCCCGGCGGCGTGCGCTGAAATCGGTACTGCTCCACCCCGCCAGGGCCAGCACGCCGATGACAGCGCGATCGGCGCTTTGGATCGGGACGGAGCACAGGTCGCCGTCGCCCGCCTCCGTCACTTCAGCCTGATTCTCGAGCAGCAGTTCCAGTTCAACCCGGGAGAATTTTTCGCCCAGCACGATAGCGACGTTCTTGTCGGGAATCAGCAGTGCCGCGGACTGGACCTGCAGGTAATGCCGGCACAGGCTGAGGAGATGATTGAGCATCGCCTCGCAGTCCTGCGAGCCCTGCACAGCGCGCTCCACCTCGTGCAGCAGACGTTCTTCAGCCGCCTGCACGTTCAGCTTGCGGTAACTCTCCACCAGCCGCACACGCAGGCAGAGCTCGCGCTCCAGCGTGCCGGTGGCCGGCCGCACCCGTTCGGCACAGGCGTCTGCAGCGAGCGTGGCCGCCTCGGTGGCCATCAGGATGGCCACCGCACCGAGTGGCTGGCCTTTCTCGTTCCGCAGCGCCAGCAGATAGGCGACCGCATCGTCCAGCGCTACTCGCACGGCGGCTCCGCCGCGGCCAGTGTGGACTGCCGATAGCGCGGATCTGTAGGCCGAATTCAGGTGGACTGGCGGATCCGGCTGGTCGCTCCAGAGAATTGCGCCGTCATGCCCGTAACAGTAAACGGCGCGCACATGCGGCAGAAACGCCCGCAACAGTGCCGCGTAGTCACCCAGTACCTGTTCTTTCCCGCTGACTGCAGACATGCCGAATAGCGCGCCCCTGCGCGTCACTTAACCCGCTGAAATTTTGGTGGTTTTAGCGGCCGGCAGGCGTGATCCCGCTCCCAGAAACGAGGGACGACCGACAGTGAGACGTGCGGCCTTATACTGGGCCTCCCTGCTACCAGACTGCGCCACGCATGAACGTTCCGACCAGAAACCTGGCCTTTACGCCCGAAATAGAGCGGGAAACCCGCGATTTGTATCAACGCGTCCGGCACGTCATCCCGGATGTCGAGTGGCCGGTCCACGCCCCGCTGATCGCCGCCATCAACCGGCTGAAGAAAGAGCGCAAGGCCATCATCCTGGTCCACAACTACATGAGCCCGGAGATCTTTCACGGGGTTGCCGACTTCAGCGGCGATTCGCTCGGCCTGGCCCAGTTCGGGGCCCGAACCGATGCCAGCACCATCGTCATGTGCGGCGTCCACTTCATGGCGGAAACGGCGAAGATCCTGAGTCCTCTGAAAACGGTTCTGCTGCCCGACCTGAAGGCCGGTTGTTCCCTGGCCTCCTCGATCACGGCCGCCGATGTGCGTGCCCTGCGCGAGCGCCACCCGGGTGTGCCGGTAGTGACCTACGTGAACACCTCGGCCGACGTGAAGGCGGAATCTGATGTGTGCTGCACATCCGCCAATGCGGTTCAGGTGGTCGAGTCGCTCGGTGTAAACGAAGTGATCTTCATTCCCGACCAGTTTCTGGGGAAGTACGTTGCCGGCCTGACTCGCGTCAGGCTGATCCTCTGGGAGGGTGCCTGCGAGGTCCACGAGCGATTCACCGGTCCGGAGCTGCGGGAGTTTCGCGGCATGCATCCCGGCATTCATGTGATGGCCCACCCGGAGTGCCCGCCGGATGTCCTCGCCGAAGCCGACTATGTGGGCTCGACCTCGGCGATGATCGACCACGTGGGAAAGCTGAAGCCCCGCCAGGTGGCGATGATCACGGAATGCTCAATGGCTGGTAACGTAGCGGTGGAGTTCCCCGAGGTCGAGTTCATCCAGCCCTGCAACCTGTGCCCCCACATGCAACGCATCACCCTGCCAAAGATTCTCCACGCCCTCGAGGCCATGAGCCCCGCCATCGAAGTGCCTGCGGATATCGCCCATCGGGCGCGCCAGTCGCTTGAGCGCATGCTGGCCGTCGGCCGCGGCGCCGCGCGCGACTGATCGTTCCCCGCGCCATTCACATGACTCCTTCCGCTGCATTCGATGTAGTCGTCCTGGGCGGAGGCCTCGGTGGCCTATCGGTTGCCGTGCGCCTCGCGGACGCGGGACTCTCCGTGGGGCTGCTGCGCAAGAAGCCGTCGGGCGAGAGTTCCAGCGCGTGGGCCCAGGGTGGCATCGCGGCCGCCATGGACGCGGAAGACTCCCCTGCCCTGCATGCCATCGACACCGTGGCAGCCGGCGCCGGACTGTGCCATCCAGCCGCGGTCGAGTTCGTCACCAGCCAGGCGCCCGATGCCATCCGCTGGCTGCAGAGCCAGGGTGTCGCCTTCACGGTCGTTGACGGGAGTGAGCCCGGCACACTTCACCTGACGCGCGAGGGAGGGCACGGCCGGCGGCGTATCGTGCACGCCGACGATGCCACCGGCCAGGCAATTATTTCCAGTCTGGAGACCCGCGTCGCGGCGCACGCCGGCATCCGGATTCTGGACGATCGTATCGGCATCGACCTGATCACGAGCAGCAAGCACAATCTGTCAGGCCACAATCGTTGCCTCGGTATCTATGCCCTCAACCGGACGACCGGGCACGTGGAAACCATCGCCGCCCGTGCCGTCGTGCTGGCCACAGGTGGCGCGTCGAAAATTTACCTGTACACCACCAATCCCGACACCTCGACCGGCGATGGCATTGCGATGGCGTGGCGAGCCGGCTGCCGGGTGGCCAACATGGAGTTCGTCCAGTTCCACCCCACCTGCCTGTTCCACCCCATGGCAAAATCCCTGCTGATTTCGGAGGCCGTGCGCGGCGAAGGCGGTGTGCTGCGCCTGCCAGACGGGCGGCGTTTCATGGAGGCGCACGACCCGCGCGCTGAACTGGCCCCGCGGGATATCGTCGCCAGGGCAATCGACACCGAGATGAAGCGCGGCGGCTTTGACTGCGTGTATCTCGACATCAGCCACAAGCCGGCCGCCGAGATCACCCGTCATTTCCCGAACATTGCCCAGCGCCTGAAAGCCTTCGGTATCGACATCACCCGCGATCCGATTCCGGTCGTGCCGGCGGCCCACTACACTTGCGGCGGTGTCATGACGGACCTCAACGCCGCCACTGACCTCGCGAGCCTGTATGCCGTTGGCGAATGCACGTGGACCGGACTGCACGGGGCAAACCGGCTGGCCAGCAACTCCCTCCTCGAGTGCGTGGTTTTTGCAGCGGCCGCCAGCAAGAAGATTGTCGCGGAGCTGGCCACGGCACCACCGCCCCTGACCAACCTCCGCCCCTGGGACGAGAGCCGGGTGACCGACCCGGACGAACAGGTGATCGTGTCGCACAACTGGGAAGAACTGCGACGCTTCATGTGGGACTACGTGGGCATTTTCAGGACCAACAAGCGGCTGGCGCGGGCCCGCCACCGTGTCGACCTGCTCCGAGAGGAAATCGCCGAGTTCTACGGGCATTTCCGCGTCACCAATGACCTGATCGAGCTGCGCAATCTGGCCCTGGTGGCGGAACTGACCATCCTCTGCGCCCAGTCACGACAGGAAAGCCGGGGCCTGCACTGCAACCGGGACTACCCGTCCGCGGTCCCCGACCGCGAGGCACGCGACACGATTCTCATCCCGGTTGGCGCTGCACGTACGCGGGCTTGATCGCGCTGACACTCGTTGTCCCGGCGAACTGCATGCTGCGCTTGAACTCGCTGTCGAGAATCGCCAGCACCTTGGCCACACCCTGTTCCCCGAACGCGCCAAGACCGTACAGGTAAGGCCGTCCAACGCAGACCGCATCGGCACCGAGCGCCAGCGCCTTGAAGACATCGGTGCCGCGCCGAAATCCGCCGTCGATCAGCACCGGCATCCGGCCAGCCACCTCGGCCACGACTTCCGGCAGGCATTCCAGGGTGCCCCGGCCGCTCTCCTCCTGCCGGCCACCGTGATTGGAGACGATGAGGCCGTCCAGGCGGTCGCGCACTGCAATTCGGGCGTCTTCACGAGTAACGATGCCCTTCAGGAACACCGGCAGACGGGTGTTGGCGCGCAGCCAGTCGACGATCGCCCAGGTCAGGGCGGGGTCTCCAATCCGCGGCGGGCCCGGATAGCCCTCGAAGTTGCCCATCCGGGGCGGGCCCTGGCGCGTCGAGCGCCGGGAAAACCAGCGTTCGCCTTCACGATTGCCCCGGGTTGGGGAATCGACCGTCAGGGCGACGGCGAGGCAGCCGGCCGCCTCGGCAGCGCCGAGCAGGTGTCGCATCAGGCCCTGGTCGGGTGAGGCGTAGAGCTGAAACCACAACGGCGCGGCGCCTGCGGCGCGAATCTCGCCGATGCTGTTGCTGCTTGTCGTGGACACCATCATCAGGTGACCACGCGCGGACGCCGCCCGCATCGTGGCAAGTTCACCATCGGCGTGAATGGTCGCCTGCGCGCCGACCGGCGCCAGCAGGATGGGGGTCGGCAATTTCTGCCCGAGCAACTGCACGCTGGTATCCACCACACTGACGTCCACGAGACGGCGAACACGCAACTGCCAGGCATCAAAGGCGTGGCGATTGGCCTCCACGGTGCGCATGTCGTCGGCGCCGTTGACAATGAAGTGCCAGGACTCCAGATCCAGCTTCTGCTGGGCCATGCGCTGCATCTGGAATACATCGAGAACTTCATCCAGCGTTTCGGGCATGGCGAATTCTGGCCGACCCAGCACGCGGGACGGCCCGAACAGGGCCGGCGCGGCCAGCAGGGGCGACTGCAGGAGGAAACGCAGCAACCGGCGTCGGGCCAGACTGCGACCCGGGGTATCCGGTGACGGTGCATCAATCATCGGCTCAGGACTCCTGCAGTTAAATCCGGTTCTGTGCTGACGCTAAAGCAATGGCCGGTAGGCGTCCACAGGACGCCGCCGCTGATACATAAACCGGCCTGCGTCGGCGCAGGGATTTGGCGAATCGGGTTATCCTCTGACCGGATGGCGGACGGCGTTGTTGCCGGCTGCAGGAGCAGGAAGACATGGCGGTTCGGCGATCAGATCTGGAGCAGAGCGACGACGAGCTCCGGGAGTGGGTGGAGTCTATCGAGTCCGTGCTGCGGACCGAGGGGCCGGACCGGGCGAAAGCGCTGTTTCGGGCCGTGCGCAACTACCTGACGGATGCCCATGTGATCGTCGAGGACGCCACGCTCAATACCCCCTACCGGAACACGATCCCTCTGGAGCAGCAGCCCGCCTACCCCGGCAACATCGAACTCGAAAAACGCATCGAGAACATCAACCGCTGGAACGCGATGGCGATGGTGCTGCGCGGTTACGACAGCGGCACCGGCGTCGGCGGCCACATTGGCACCTACGCGTCGGGCGCCACGATGCTCGAAGTGGGCCTGAACCATTTTTTCCGCAACAAGGGCCCGGATTACGGCGGGGACCTCATCAGCATCCAGGCGCACTGCTCCCCCGGAATCTACGCACGCGCCTTTCTGGAGGGCAGGCTTTCCGCTGAACAACTGCAGAACTTTCGCCGCGAGTTGCAGCCCGGTGGCGGCCTTTCCTCCTACCCGCATCCGCGCAACATGCCGGACTTCTGGGTCTCGCCCTGTGCGTCCATGGGCCTTTCAACGCCGAGTTGCATCTACCAGGCGCGCTTCGCCAAGTACCTGGAAAGCCGGGGGTTAAAGCCGAAGAACGGCGGCAAGGTCTGGAACTTCATTGGCGACGGTGAATCCGACGAACCCGAAGTGCTCGGCACGATCAATATCGCAGCCCGGGAGCAACTGGACAACCTGATCCTCGTGGTCAACTGCAACCTGCAGCGCCTGGACGGCCCGGTCCGCGGCAACGGCAAGATCATCCAGGAACTGGAACGCAGCTTCCGGGGCGCAGGCTGGAACGTCATCAAGGTGATCTGGAGCGGCGAGTGGGACACGCTCTTTGCGATCGACCACGAAGGCATCCTGCAGGCCCGGATGGAACGGGCCGTGGACGGCGATTACCAGATGTACTCGGTCTCCAGCGGGCCGGAGGTCAGGGCACACTGGAACGGCACGGACACCCGCCTCGCCGACATCATGCGCATCCTGTCCGACGAGGAAATCCGTGGCATCAAGCGCGGCGGGCACGACCAGCGCAAGATTTTTGCCGCGTTTCAACGCGCCGTGCAGAGCGACGGTCGCCCGACTGCGATCCTCATCAAGACCATCAAGGGCTACGGCATGCAGGGGTACGAGGGCTCCAATCTCGTCCACCAGAAGAAGAACCTGAGCATCGAGGAACGGCACGAGACGGCGCGGCGCCTCGGCATTCCCTTGTCCGATGAGGCCGCTGGCCGCGCTGAGTTCTACCGGCCGGAGCCCGACAGCGCCGAGCTCCGCTATTTGTCGGAACACCGCGCCAGACTCGGTGGCAGCTGGCCGCAACGGGACGTTCAATGCCCGCCCCTGGCGGCACCAGACCTCGCGCTTTTCCAGGAGCAGCTGGCCGGTTCCGGCGACCGCGCACTCTCCACGACCATGGCCTTCGTCCGCATGCTGTCGAAGCTGCTGGACCATCCCGGGGTCGGCCGCTACATCGTCCCGATCGTGCCGGACGAAGCCCGCACCTTTGGCATGGAGGCCCTGTTCCGCAAGGCCGGTATCTACTCCTCCGAAGGCCAGAAGTACCGCCCCGTGGACAGCTCGACGCTGATGCCCTACCGCGAGGCCACCGACGGCCAGATCCTGCAGGAAGGCATCTGCGAGGCCGGCGCGATGGCCTCCTTCATGGCGGCAGGCACCGCCTACGCCGTCCACGGCGTGCCCACCATTCCGTTCTACGTGTTCTATTCCATCTTTGGCTTCCAGCGTGTCGGCGACATGATCTGGAGCTGTGGCGACATGTTGTGCCGCGGGTTCCTGCTCGGCGGCACCTCCGGCCGCACGACGCTCAATGGCGAGGGACTGCAGCACCAGGACGGTCACTCCCAGGTGGTCGCCGGCACGGTGCCCAACCTCTTGAGTTACGACCCCGCGTTTGCCTACGAACTGGCGGTGATCGTCCGCGAGGGTATCCGGCGAATGTACGAGCAGCAGGAAAACGTCTTCTACTACATCACGATTCATAACGAGAACTACGCCATGCCGGCAATGGCGGACGCACCGGCTGACGGCATCATTCGCGGCATGTACCGCTACTCATCGGCCAGCCCGGCAGCGAAGCCGGAACGCAAGGCGCACCTGTTCGGCAGCGGCGCGATCATGACCGAAGTGCTGCGGGCACAAACCCTGCTGCAGGCGTTTGGCGTCTCGGCCGACGTCTGGAGTGTCACGAGCTACAACGAATTGTGCCGCGAAGGCCTGCGCGTGGAGCGGTCAAACCTCCTGGCCGGCGGAACCGCAACCGCAACTGATGGCGCGCCCGCTCGTCCGTGGGTGCAGGAGCTGCTGGCCGGCGAAACAGGCGTATTCGTTGCTGCCAGCGACTACATGAAGGCCCTGCCCCTCAGCATCTCGCGCTGGGTGCCCGGGCCGTATGTGGTGCTGGGCACGGACGGTTACGGACTCTCCGAATCCCGGCCGGACCTGCGTGCCTGGTTCGAGGTGAGTGCGGAGTACGTGGCCTGGGCCGCGCTGGCGGCCCTGAACGAGACGGGCGTGGTCGCCACTGAAGAACTGGCTTCCGCCGGCGTGTCGTTGGGCATTGACCCCCGCAAGGGCGACCCGGCTTATTGCGGTCCGGCGAACCCCGGGGGCGAGTAGGCCTTCCCTTATAGCCGACGCGAACGGCCCGCACGGAACTGCGGCAGGTTTCAACCCGGATAAGAAAAACCCCGCCTGCAACGGGCCGGACGGACCGTTGCAGGCGGGGTTCTAGGTTCGAAAAGCGGGGTTCGAAAGTTCAGGCCGGAAAGTTCAGGCCGGAAAGTTCAGGCGCGCCGGCGACCCAGGCTGAGCATGCCCAAGGCCGAGCCGAACAGCCAGACAGCGGCCGGCACCGGAATCTGCTGCCCGACCGGGATCAACGTGTTGATCTCCAGGATCAGCTTCTTCTCGATCCAGGCCAGCGCGGCTGCAAGGGCTATTGGAACGACTCGGTACAGGGCGCGAAGACGCGGCATGGCCAGCCTCAGGTTAGGGTCCCGTTCCAGTTGCACGGACAACGCCGCCCGGT
>CAZPNN010000474.1:0-2515 GCA_964587605.1 uncultured Chromatiaceae bacterium | reverse complement strand
CAAAGTGAGGCTACGGGATACCGGCAATGAGCTTGCCCCACTTGGCGTCGACGCGCGCAAAGGCATCGGGCGCCAGCGTGGTCAGGAGCTCGCGGTTCGTGCGCGGGAAGGTTGCCGGGCCGCCTTCGCCAGGTAAATGCCGGGTGGCGTCGATCACGATCTTGCTGGTCTTGTTCCGGTCGACCTGGCTCGGGTCGAGCGGCAGCCCCGGCAGGTTCTCGTAGATCCGCGCCGCCGGGCTCGGCTGCCAGCGTGAGCTGATGGCGGCCATGACCTGCGGCAGGTTCATCAGGTCCACGTCCTTGTCGACCACGATGACCACCTTGGCCACGGGGTTGAACTTGCCCAGCTTCTCGCCGGCGGCAATGCCCTGCCCGGGTTTCGTCTTGTCGATGCTGATGAAGAAGATGTTGTTGGCATTGCCGAGGTAGTGGAAGTCGACGATCTCCGGCACGAACTTCTTCGCGAACAGGTAAGACGACGCGACGCCCGGGGACTTCATAGGACCCCGGTCGACGCCGGTGAAGCTATTGTGAAACCACGGGTTGCGCCGGTGCGTGACTGTAGTGACCGTCATCCAGAAGGCGTTCTCGCCGGCGCCCTGGTAACCGAGGCCCTCGCCATAGGGGCCTTCGTGTTCGAGGTCGTTCAGCGGAATCTCGCCCTCAATAACCATCTCGACATGCGCCGGTATCAGGTAGTCGTTGGTTTCGCACTTTACGATCTCCACCGGTCGCCCGCGCAGGCCGCCAGCCACGGCAAGTTCGTCCACCGGCTTGTCGCCCTGGCGGTTGGCGGCGCGTGAGCCGCTGACCACATAAACAATCGGGTCCTGGCCCAGGATCAGCGTGACTGCGGCGGATTTTTCGCCGCGCTTCTGCGCGGCCATCAGCATCTTCCAGCCGGTCTGGCCGGCGCCGGGGCTCACGGCCACCTTGCGCGGCCCCTTGAGCTGGCAGCGGTAGGTGCCGAGGTTCACGCCAGCCTTCGGGTCGACGGTGTAGACCGAGGCGGTGTTGATGTAGCGGCCGCCGTCGCCGGGATTGACCTGCATGATCGGGAAGCGGGTGAGGTCGATCTCGTCGCCGCGCAGGGTCACTTCCTTGCACAGCGCCTGCTCGCGCGGAATCAGCAGCGGGGGTATCTCCGGGTAGCGGCCGCCGTTTTTCTGCGCGATATCGATCAGGTGGGCGCGGGCCTTGCGGAAGGTGGCCGGGCCATCGCCGGGAACTGGTTCCAGGCCGAGCGCGACAAATTCCGTGTCCCAGTGGCCGAGGTAGTTGCCGATTACGGGGCCCCTGAGCCACTCGCCGCCGGTCTTCACCTCGTCGAAGAGCAGCGCGGGCGCGCCCTCGAGGCCGTGCTTCTCGACCAGCCGGTACATCAGTGCCGTGCCTTCGTAGGCGTCCTGGTCCACGCGGTCGATGCGCAGCAGCCGGCCGCGCGCGTCGAGGGCGGCGATCATTTCGCGCATCGTGTCGAAGGGGCCCGCGGGGGTCGCCGGCGAGTTCAGGCTGCCGGTTCCGGGCGCTGTCGGGCCGGCGAGCGCGCAGCTGGTCGTGGCGACTGCGGCCGCTAGTCCGACGGAGGTGCCGGTGACAAAGGTTCGGCGCGTGAGTGGGGGGTGGGGCATGGTCAGTCTCCCGGTTTCTCTCCTGAACATAGCATCGGCGACGGCGGCGGGTCGTGCACCCTCAGCCCAGTGGCACGGTGGTCCCCGGAAAAGCCGTCAGTACAGCCCGATCGCTGGTGACCAGCCGTACGTTCATCCGCTGGGCGAGAAGCACGTACTCACAGTCATAAGCCGAGCACCCACTCTCCGCAGCAAGTCGCAGCACGTCGGTGGAGGGCACCTGGTACTCTCGTCCGGCCATCAGTTCTTCGGCTTCCGCCTGGATGGCACTGGCAAGTGCCAGCGTCAGCGACCGCCGCCGGACCTGCGTCGCCAGAACATTGCGCAACTCGCTCCGCCAGAGCATCGGCGCTGCCCAGTCGGGATCGCGTCTGAAAAGGCTCTCCGCACGTGCCGTCAACTCACACGGGATGAACAGGTACGCGATGACGTTGGTATCGACGACGATCACGGCCGGCCGGTTCGCTTTGCCTTGTCGATGGTGCTTGCCTTGATTGCGCGCGGAGGCCGGAGCCGCTGGACGCGGGCGAGCCGCTCCCCGGGGTCGATGGCGACCGGTAGCAGCACCCGCTCGAGACAGGCGATCACCTCGCCGTTCAGGCTGCGGTGATGCTGATCGGCGGATTGGCGCAATTGGGCGTAGATATTGGCGGGAATGTTCTTGAGCGTGATTGTCATGGGCATTGACCTGCCTCCCATAGGGAAACCATTTCAACACCAGTCTGGTGTCCTGCGGGGGCAGGGTCAAGTTACAGGAGGGACGATTGCGGGGCACCTTGCGAATCCGGGCCAAACAGGTGGAAGTCGGCGCCTCAGGTGACCTCGAACAACGCCCACTCACCCTCGATCCCCTTGAGGGCGTGGCGGCCGTAGTCGTCGAAG
>CAZPNN010000473.1:0-8491 GCA_964587605.1 uncultured Chromatiaceae bacterium | reverse complement strand
GGTTTGCCGTAACCCTCTGCCTGGGGATCCTGACGTCGATGTTCACCGCCGTAGTGGGTACGCGATCCATCATCAACCTGCTGTACGGTCAGCGGAAGAATTTGGAGAAGCTGTCGGTCTGACCGCTGACGACTGATCACGTACAGGATGCCAAGCATGCGACGGTTTACCGGGCTCGAGTTCTTCAACAAGAAGACGGATTTCAATTTCCTCGGGCGCCGGCGCCTGTTGGGCATTGCGTCTGCCGTGTTGATCGGTTTCTCGCTGGTGCTTCTGGTGCCGTCCGTCCGGGGCCTGAATTTTGGCATCGACTTCACCGGCGGCGTCCTCATCGAGGTCGGCTACACCGGGCCGGCAGACCTGGCAGACATCCGCTCCCGGCTCGGCGCCGGCGGCTTTGGTGATGCGCAGGTGCAAAACTTTGGCACCGCGCGGGACGTGATGATTCGCGTTCTGCCGCGCGAAGGTGTCAACAACAAGCAGGAAGCCGACCAGATCCTGGCGATCCTGCGCCAGGGGGATCCGTCGGTCGAGTTGCGCCGCACGGAGTTCGTCGGCCCCCAGGTTGGTGAGGAGTTGTCGGAACAGGGCGCCCTGGCCGGGCTGTTTGCCTTCCTGATGATCGGCATTTATGTGGCCCTCCGCTTCCAGTGGAAGTTCGCCGTTGGTGCCCTGGTAGCCACGTTCCATGATCCGATCATTACCCTCGGGATCTTTGCGCTGTTCCAGATCCCCTTTGACCTGTCCTCGCTGGCCGCGATCCTGGCCATCGTGGGCTACTCCGTGAACGACACGGTCGTGGTCTTCGACCGCATCCGCGAGAACTTCCGGAAGATCCGGCGGGGCACGCCCGAGGAAATCATGAACCTGTCGGTCAACGAGACCCTCAGCCGCACGATCATGACCAGCGTTGTTACCCTGCTGGTGGTCGTTGCCATGCTGCTCTTCGGCGGCGAAACGCTGCGGGGCTTTTCGATCGCCCTGTGTATCGGCATCTTTGTCGGTACGTACTCCTCGATCTACATCGCGAGCGCCACCGCGCTGGCGCTGAAGGCGGGACCGAGCGACATCATGTCGGTGAAGAAAGACAAGGACGCGCTCGACAAGATGCCCTGATTTCAGGGGCGCCTTCAGCCGCGACTGGCATCCGAGTTGCGGCTGAAGCCGTTCCTACGTCGCAGAGGCGTTCAGATGCGGAGCGAGCAGTGCGCGCAGCGCATCGTGAACCTTCGGATTGCCGGCCAGCACGTCGCCACTGTCCAGATGTGAGTCCTTGCCGGTGAGGTTGCTCACCAGGCCGCCCGCTTCCTGAATCATCAGCGTTCCGGCAGCGGTGTCCCAGATTTCCAGGCCGAACTCGAAAAAGCCATCGAGACGCCCGGCGGCGACATAAGAAAGGTCCAGCGCGGCGGAACCCGGCCGGCGTACGCCCGCGGTGTTTTCCATCACGCTGCCCAGCATCTGCAGATAGGTTTTCATCCAGCGGGTATTGCTGCGGTAGGGAAAGCCGGTGCCGATCAGGGTTCCGTCCAGGTCTTTGCGCTCGCTGACGCGAATGCGCTTGCCATCGAGTTGCGCGCCACTGCCACGCATGGTGGTGAACAATTCCTGCCGGCAGGGGTCATAGACGACGCCAACCTCCAGAGTGTCCTTCCTGCGCAGGGCAATCGATACCGAAAACGTGGGAAAGCCGTGCACATAGTTCGTGGTGCCATCCAGGGGGTCGATGATCCACTGGAATTCACTGTGGCCGGCCTTGCCGGTTGAGTGGCCGGACTCTTCGGCGAGAAAGGAATGCTCGGGATAGCGCTTCCGGATGCTTTCCAGGATTGCCTGTTCGGCCGCCTGGTCGACCTGCGTGACGTAATCATTGCGGGCCTTGGCGCGGATTTCGAGTTGGTCGAGCCGGGACAGGGCGCGGATGGCGATGTCGCCGGCACGGCGCGCGGCCTGTACGGCGGTGTTGAGGAGGGCCTGCATGGGGCGCCATTCTACAGAGGGCCACGGTAGCCGCCAGCCACCGGCATACTATGCAAACAATGAGCGATTCATGACTAACACTTCAGCCATCCGCTTTGTTCTCTTCGAACCAACCCATCCTGGCAATATCGGCTCGGTGGCCCGCGCCCTGAAGACCATGGGATTCACTGAACTCGTGCTGGTAAATCCGCCGTCCGACTGGTTGTGCGGGGATTCCCGTGCCCTGGCTTCCGGCGCCCAGGACGTACTGCACGGGGCACGGGTGGTGACGACGCTTCAGCAGGCGCTCGATGGCTGTGGCCTGGTGCTCGGCGCCAGCGCACGCCATCGGCGGATAGGTTGTCCCGAGATGGATCCGCGCCGGTGCGCTGCCGAGCTCATGAGCCACAGCCTCACGCGGCCGCCTGCCATTGTTTTCGGACCTGAGCGGTCCGGCCTCGCCAACGAGCAGCTGGATCTGTGCAATGCCATCGTCTACATCCCGGCCAACCCTGAATACACGTCGCTCAACCTCTCGCAGGCCGTGCAGATCATTGCGTACGAACTGCGGCAGCAGCAGATTCTGGAGCGAGAGGTGCCGCCGCCCGAGTCGCCGCTGGCCGGCCCGGCGCAGCTCGAGCTCTTCTATGAACACCTCGAGCGGGTCCTGCTCGGCAGCGGATTTCTGAACCCCGCCAATCCGCGGCACCTCATGCGCCGGCTGCGCCGACTGTTCAATCGCACCCAGCTTGACGAGAACGAGCTCAACATTCTCCGCGGCATTCTGAGCAGCCTGGTCCCCGGCTCGGGCGACAACCCACCGCGTGGCTGACATGGCATGACGCTGCCTGTGTACCTCGACTACGCGGCCAGCACTCCGGTGGCCCCGGAGGTGGTGGATGCAATGATCTTTGCGCTCCGCTCGCCCGGGTTCGTCGGCAATCCGGCTGCCGGGACGCATGTGCCAGGCCAACTCGCCGCCGCTGCCGTGGAAGCAGCCCGGGCCGAGATTGCCGCCCTCATTCATGCGCTGCCGGAGGAGATCGTTTTCACGTCAGGCGCTACTGAAGCTGACAACCTGGCGATCATCGGCGGTGCCCGGTTCCGTCAGGCGGACGGCCGCCACCTGATCACGGCGCTGACTGAACACAAGGCGGTGCTGGAAAGCTGCCGGTACCTGGCCCGCGAGGGTTGGCGGGTGACGTGGCTGAAGCCCGATGCCGAAGGCATCATCGCCCCGTCAGCCGTTGAAGCTGCACTGGAGCCGGATACCGTGCTGGTGTCGGTCATGCACGCGAACAACGAGACGGGTGTCGTACAGGACGTGGCCGCGATCGGCAGTCTGTGCCGCGCGCGGCGCGTACTGTTTCACGTCGATGCCGCCCAGAGTGCGGGCCGTCTGCCAATCGATGTCCGGGCGCTGCAGATCGACCTGCTCTCCCTCTCCGCGCACAAGCTCTACGGCCCGAAGGGCGTTGGTGCGCTGTTCATTGACCGGGAGCACGTGCGGCGGGTTGAGCCTTTGCTGTTTGGTGGTGGCCAGGAGCGGGGCCTGCGGCCGGGTACGCTCGCTACCCACCAGATCGTGGGCATGGGCGAGGCCTTCCGGATCGCCGGTCCGCGGCTGGCGGCGGATCGTCAGCACGTCACTAGCCTTCGCGACCGGTTGTGGGCCCGTTTGCAGCAGATCCCCGGCGTGATCCGCAACGGCAATCCGGAGCAGAGCACCGGTCATATCCTCAATGTCAGTGTGGAGGGCGTCGAGGGCGAGAGCCTGCACGCGGGACTCGGCGAACTCGCTGTGGCGAGCGGCTCGGCCTGCATAAGCCTGACCGACGAGCCGTCTTATGTACTGCGGGTCCTTGGGCGATCTGCCGCGCTTTCGCGCAGTTCGGTGCGGTTTTCCTTCGGCCGGGCGACGACCGGCAGTGACATCGATCGCGCGGCCGAGGTCTTCACGCGCGCGGTTGCGGACCTGCGCGGACGGTCGCCAGCGGCGATAGCCGGGCCGCCAGACGCTGATTCGGCCGCTGGCGAGGCGCCCGGCGCCGTGCTGGCACGCGGCGAGGCCGGTTCGATCGAGGCGGGAACCTGGGTGGTCATTACCGCTTGTATCCGGGACGAGCGGGTCGAACGGCTGGATGCGCGGGTCTACGGTTGCCCCCACACTATGGCCGCCAGTGACCGGCTGGTGCAGCTTTTGACGGGCGGTACCGCTGCCGGGCTTGGCACCGTGGACCCCCTGGCCCTGGGCGCGGCGCTGGAAATACCGGTGGAAAAGACCGGTCGGTTGCTAATCATTCAAGATGCCTTGCGCAACTGCTTGGCGGATTGGGACAATGCGAGGCTGGATCACAGGAGGCGCCGGTGGCAATAACCCTGACCGAGAATGCCCTGAAGCGGGTACGCGCATTCATTGCGGGTGACGCCTCGGCCCTAGGCCCAGCCGGCGGTCCCGTGGGCCTGCGCATTGGCATCAAGCGCACCGGCTGCTCCGGCCTCGCTTACGTGATCAGCTACGCCGAACAGGTGACGGCTGATGATGTGGTCTTCGACCAGGATGACGTGCGGGTAGTCGTCGACCGGCAGGCGCTGGCGATTATCGATGGCACGATCGTGGACTTCGTCCGCGAGGGACTCAACGAGGCCTTCCGCTTCCGCAATCCCAACGCCAAGGGCGAATGTGGTTGCGGCGAAAGTTTTACCGTCTAGTACTGTTTCATTCAGGAGTCTTTAGTGGCTATCGAACGTACCCTGTCCATCATCAAGCCTGACGGCGTGCAGAAGAATCTCGTTGGCGAGGTTTATCGCCGGTTTGAGCAAGCCGGGCTCAGGATCATCGCTGCCCGCATGCTGCATCTGACGAAGGCGCAGGCTGAAACTTTTTACGCTGTGCACCGCGAGCGCCCGTTCTACCAGGATCTGGTCAGCTACATGATCACGGGTCCCGTGATTGCCCAGGTCCTGGAAGGCGAGAGCGCCATCGAGGTACACCGGAAGATCATGGGCGCCACGGACCCGAAGAAGGCCGACGCGGGCACCATTCGGCGCGACTTCGCCGCGAGCATCGAGGAAAATGTGGTCCACGGTTCCGACGCCGTGGATACCGCCCGGCAGGAAATCAGTTTCTTTTTCGCCCAGGCCGACGTCTGTCCGCGCACCCGTTAGGGGCTTGATGAACGACAACCCCGACCTGCTCACGTCTGACCTCCGGCCCTTGGGGCTGCCGCGGCCGGAGCTTGAGCAGCTCTTCGCAGGGTTGGGTGAGAAGCCCTTTCGTGCCCGCCAGTTGATGCGCTGGATGTATGGCCGTGGCGTGCTCGACCCGGCGGCAATGACCGACCTGTCGGTTGCGTTGCGCGAGACGCTCGGACGGCGCGCCGATTTCAGCCTGCCGGCTATCGACACGGTGCAGGAATCCGCCGACGGCACGACCAAGTGGCGCCTGGCCGTCGGCGCGGGGCAACTGATCGAGACCGTATTTATCCCGGAAGAGGGGCGGGGGACGCTTTGCGTGTCGTCCCAGGTGGGTTGTGCACTCGACTGCTCGTTCTGCGCAACGGGACGCCAGGGCTTCAATCGCAACCTGACGGCAGCAGAGATCGTCGGCCAGGTCGTGCTGGCAACGCGGGAACTCGGCCTCGTCGCCGGGCGCTCCCGGGTAACCAACGTCGTGTTCATGGGCATGGGCGAACCGCTGGCCAACTTCCGGGCGCTGGTTCAGGCCTGCGGTGTGCTGATCGACGATCTGGGTTTCCAGCTGTCCCGCCGGCGGGTCACGGTGAGCACGTCCGGCCTGGTGCCACAGATCCGCAAGCTTGCCCAGGAGACGAATGCGGCACTGGCCGTGTCGCTGCATGCGCCGGATGACGAACTGCGTAATGAACTCGTGCCAATCAACCGGACACATCCCATCGCTGAGCTCCTTGAGGCCTGCTGGGACTACGCCGAGACGACCAATGCCGTGGGCATCACGTTTGAGTACGTGATGCTGTCGGGGGTGAACGATTCGGAGATCCAGGCGCGAGCGCTTGCGAGATTGCTCGTCAACCGGCCGGCAAAGGTCAACCTGATTCCCTTCAATCCCTTCCCGGGCAGCGATTACTGTCGCTCCGCGCCAGAGGTGCTGAGCCGTTTCCGGCAAGTGCTGCTCGATGCCGGCATCATGACCATCACCCGGCGCACTCGCGGCGACGATATCGCGGCCGCCTGCGGCCAGCTTGCCGGTCAGGTGAGCAACCGGGTCCGGGCGCCCCTTGGCAGCAAGCGGCACGGTGGCAGCGCCACAGTTCACGAAATCCGGTGGCAGAACTGATGCGCAATCCGGACCCGCCATTAGTCATGAGCGCGGTGATCCGTGCGGTCGTGCTGTGGGCCCTGGCCCTGGCCGCCGCCGGCTGTGTCACTACGTCGTCGCGCCCGACGCCGGAGCCAGGGACTAGCGAGGAAGCGGCGCAGTACAACCTGCAGCTGGGCATCTCCTACCTCAGGCAGAACAACCTGCAAGCCGCACGGCAGAAGCTGGAGAAGGCGCTCGAGCAAGAGCCCGGGCTGGCAACAGCGCACGCAGCACTCGGCGTTGTCTTCGAGCGCCTGGAGGATCCGGAGGGTGCAGAGCGACATTATCGGCGAGCCGTGGACCTGAACAGCTCCGACCCTGACAACCTGAACGCGCTCGCCGTATTTACCTGCGCCCGCAAGCAGAAGCCGGTGGAGGCGTTGAAGCTGTTTGATCGTGCCATTGCGATTCCGCTGTCCGTGAGTGCCGCGAACCGGCCGATGCTGTACACGAACGCCGGCACCTGCGCCAAGCGCATCGACCTGGCCCGATCCGAAACCTATTTGCGAGGCGCCCTGGCAGAGGATCCGCAGTTTCCGGATGCCCTATTCCAGTTGGCCGAGGTCACACTGGAGCGGGGCAATGCCCTTCAGGCGCGTGGCTTTCTTGAGCGCTATCTGGCGCGCGTCAAGGCAACGTCGGCGGCGCTGTGGCTCGGGGTACGCATCGAGAAGGCACTGAACGACAGTTCCGCCGCGGCCCGGTATGGCGAGCAGTTGCGCCGTGAGTTTCCGGAGGCCGCCGAAACCCGCTGGCTTGCTGACCAGTCGCGGTCGTCGGGCTGAGCGCAGTTTCCGGGTAGCAGCATGGTGGACGGCAGGAAGGAAACGACACTGGGACTGGGTGAGCGACTGCGCTCCGCCCGCAAGGCTCGTGCACTCACGCTGCAACAGGCGGCTTTCACGCTGAGGCTTGAGGAGTCCGTGCTGCGTGCGCTGGAGGACGAGCGTTACGACGCGCTGGGAGCCGCGGTATTTATTCGTGGCCACCTGAAGGCCTACGCGAAGCTGCTTGGGCTGTCGGAGGAGGTCGTCCTGACGGCCTATCGAAACGCTGATCCGAATGCCGACGCGCCGCCCAAGGTGACCCGGGAGCTGGAAAAGCCGCTCACCACCACCCCGGGTCTGGTCGCTATCCTGGCGGGATTGGGCTTTGCCATCCTGGCAATTTTGCTGGTGTACATGCTCGGCGCGGGGAACGAACCGGCGCAGCCGGGCGCGGAGTCTGTGCCGGCACCGGATGCGGTTTCGACGATCGAGATGGTGCCGGTCCTTGAGTCGGCGCCGACAGTGGATTCGCAACCGCTGCCGGTACCCGGCGCCGAAGCCGTGGCAGCGCCGGTCGAGGCGCCGCCGGCGGCCATTACCGAATGAGCGAAAACCTCCAGGCCATTCGCGGGATGGAAGACATCCTGCCGCCGGCGGGCGCCACCTGGCAGCACGTCGAGGGCACCATCCGTGGCCTGCTGCTTGACTACGGGTACCAGGAAATCCGGGTGCCTGTCGTTGAGCGCACGGAGTTATTCAAGCGCTCGATCGGCGAGGTGACCGATATCGTCGAGAAGGAGATGTACACCTTCGAGGACCGCAATGGGATGTCGATCACGTTGCGGCCGGAAGCGACCGCCGGCATCGTCAGGGCGTGCATGGAGCACGGCCTGCTTCGCAACCAGCGCCAGAAATTCTTTTCGACGGGTCCGATGTTCCGGTACGAAAAGCCACAGAAGGGCCGTTACCGGCAGTTTCACCAGTTCGACGTTGAGGCACTCGGCTTTGCTGGCCCGGATATTGATGCCGAGTTGCTGATCCTGCTGGCGCGCCTCTGGCGGCTGCTTGGCATCCAGCATGTAAGCCTGCAGATCAATACGCTCGGCACGGCTGAGTCACGGCAGATGTACCGGGCTGATCTCACCGCCTATTTCCAGAAGAGCGTCGGAGAGCTCGATGAGGACAGCCGGCGGCGGCTTGACCGCAATCCCCTGCGTATCCTCGACAGCAAGAATCCCGACCTTAAGGCGTTGATCGCGGGCGCCCCACAACTCACCCAGTACCTGGATGCCGCCTCCGAGTCCCACTTCAGCGAGTTGCGCGGTCTCCTGGATGACGCGGGAGTGGCCTACACCGTCAATCCGCGCCTGGTTCGCGGCCTGGATTACTATGGCCTGACGGTTTTCGAGTGGGTCACCGATCGCCT
>CAZPNN010000472.1:0-2232 GCA_964587605.1 uncultured Chromatiaceae bacterium | reverse complement strand
CACCTGATTCGCGCGGCCGGCGCCATTGCCGACGACGACCAGATCATCGTCATCGGCAGTCAATCCGTGCTGGGGCCGTTCCCGGATGCACCGGTCGCGCTGCGCGCGTCCATGGAAGCCGACCTCTACCCGCGCAACCACCCGGAACGGGCCGACCTCATCGATGGCGCCATCGGTGAAGGCTCACACTTCCATCGGCAATTCGGCTACTACGCCCAGGGCGTGGGCGAGGATACCGCCACATTGCCGAGGGGTTGGCAGAAGCGGCTGGTACCCATCAAGAATGAAAATACCTGCGGCGTGCAGGGCCTGTGCCTGGAGGTCCATGACCTCGCTCTGTCCAAGTACATCGCGGGGCGCGAAAAAGATCTCGGCTTCACCCGCGAACTCGCGCGCCAGGGCTATACGCACAAGGCTACATTGCTGGAACGCCTGGGAACGGTGAAAACTGCTGTGCCGCTGACTCGACTGGTGCAGGGCCGCATCGGGCGTGACTTCGCCCGGTAGTGTTTACAGGCGGCTCTCGCCGCCCCGCTGCTTAGGCCACGCAGCCATCTTGTTGGCCCGTTCCGAAGGCCGCGTCAGGAATGCAGCGCCCTGACTGCCATCTCCGGTTCTGGAGCGTCTTTACACTCACACCCATGAGGAGCGCGAATTCCGATTAGGACAGCTTGGTTCGGATGCCGATGGCTTTCACCCTCGACATGGAAAAGCGGTAAACACGCGAGAGCTTGCGCTTGCCCTGTGCAATCTGCCCTCCCTGCTTAAGGCTCGTGACCAGATCCGAAAACAGCTTCTTGTCCATCTTCCAAACTCCGGGCGCATCAACTCCACGTTCGTGCGGCCATGCCTGGCGGGGGCCACCGTCATACAAGATCAAGACGCACCTTGCGACCCACCAGTGCTGCCGCCCGTTGCAGGCTGGAGAGCGTGATGTCGTGGGTCGGGTCCAGCAGCCTGTTCACCTGGGTCCGGCTGGTCTTGAGAAGCACGGCCAGGCGGGCCCGCGACATCTTGCGTGCTTTCATCGCTTCGGCCAGTTGCCAGGCAACCACTTCCTTGATGGCATGAGCCTGGGTTTCCTCGTGAATCCCCTCCTCCTTCAGGAAATCATCGAGCGTGCTGCCGATACGGGGGTTCTTGGGCTTAGTCATCGTTTGACCTCCTTCATCCGTTTGCGCGCCAATGCCAAATCACCTGGCGGCGTATTCGCCGTTTTCTTGATCAGGCCATGCAAGATCACCAGCTTCTCCTCACACACACAGAACAGCACGCGGGCGATGCGATTGCCGGGCAACGTGCTGCGCACTTCCCACAGTCCCTGGCCCATCGGCCGACACAATGGCATGCCGACCGGCCACCGCCACTGGGCGCGCATGAGGTCCTGGCCGATCACGAGTGTACCTTATAAGGTACATGAATCATAAAAGGTTCATGTGGGCAGGGAAGCGACCAAGCCGTTGGGAAACCCACAGAAACTCGGCATTTTTGAGAAATGTCGATATATGGCCCCCGAGTTGCCCGAGCCCGCTACCAGTAATACACGTGAGGCTTGTGATTCCCCAGCGGCGGCGTGATGCCATCCGGATCGGCACCGCGCAGGATCAGACGGCAGATCCGGGTATTCTCGCGCCGTCGCGGGCGGGTCATGTGCAGCTTGCGCCACCACCTGGGTGTACCGCCCGGAAACGAAATGCCGTAGGCACGGCGATACTTACGATCGAGCTTCCCATTCGGGTCGCGATCGCAGGCTTTGTTGGTATTGGACATCGACTTCTCTCCAGTGTGAGCGACACTGGAAGATGTCCAGACAGAAATAGTGTTCGAGGGGCTTGATCATCGGTAGTGCGTTCTGGCCCGGGTTGTCTCGTTTCAGGTGTACCGAGTGCAGACCGATACGGTCTCTTGGCGACTTTCCCTGATGTGCAGGGAAAATACAGGGAATTCCCCGGGAAATGGCCTACTGGTGGCCAGGCCAGAGCGGCCAGCCGCCTGACTGCACGCGGTTTTGTTCGGCAATTCCCTGCGAAACCGAACAGGGAAGTTAGACCGGAGACGCAGGGAACACGTCTCCGACTGCAGCGAATCGTTTGCGCACTTCAACCGTCCAGTCAGTCAACTCCCCGGCCCCATAAGGGCCCGGCATGTGGTCGAGTCCAGGCGTCGGTGACCAAGTTGCGCGGGCGCCGGATCACTCAATTCCACATAGGACTCACTATTGATCAGGACTTC
>CAZPNN010000471.1:0-9670 GCA_964587605.1 uncultured Chromatiaceae bacterium | reverse complement strand
GCGTCGGTGAGCGCCAGCACGACGCCTGGGAAATCGCCCAACGCGCCCACGCCGTTGCCAATGGCTGTTACGTGCTGTCGATCAACCGCACTGGTTTTGAGCCCGACCCGACGGGTAACGGCGGCATTGAGTTCTGGGGGCAGAGTTTTGCCGTCGCCCCGGATGGCCGGGTTCTGGTGCGCGGGCCGGCGGATGCCGAGGCGGTCCTGGAACTGGAATTGCAGATCAGCGAGATCGAGGCTTTCCGCATCGGCTGGCCGTTCCTGCGCGACCGGCGTATCGATGCCTACGAGGACATCACCCGGCGTTTCTCGGACTAACGCACTCCGTGGCTCGCGGCCAGCGGCGGGAAGCTCTGCCCACTCGCGACTCGCGGACTCGATTCTCGCGGGCAGAGCTTCCCGCCGCTGGCCGCTCCTGCCGCCGGTGTCTCAGTGTGGCTCGCCGATGCCGTGGCGGCGCGAGAGATAGCGCCCGATGTCGCCCACGCTTTGCAGAAAGCGGCGGCCCTGTGCCTCCTTCACGTCGAGGCCTGTCAACGCCGCATGGGCAGCAGGGTCCGGTGCAATGACGAGTGCGGGCAATCCCTGATTGGCGGCACCAATTGCCGCGATCACTGCAGTTCGGGGTCGTGGAAAGTCCACGACTTGAACATCAAGCGCTGTCCGTAATTTCGGGTAGAACGACAGCACGCCCTCCAGTGTTGCGGAGGAGGGGCAGTAGCAGGGCCCGGTATCGCCGTCCATAAAGCCGGGCTTCAGCAGGAACAACTGGTCTCTCGCCATGGCTAATCTCCTTTGCGGACCTCTATTTATCCACAACCCGGGTGGCGGCGAAAGCCCGCGTCAGCTGGCCGCAGCGTCCCCTGATTCATCCGGTGCATAATCACGGCTGGCAAGTGCGCCTTCGGAGCTGATGAGATGATTACGTATATTGCGAGTGTCTTTGCCAAGCCTGGCCACGAGCTTATGGTGACCAAGTTCTATCAGGACCTGGAGCAGGCCCTGAAGGAAGCCCCGGGCTACCGGAATCGACGGATCCTGCGCGCCCGCCCGGGCACCATGGAGGCGGAGGTGCGCCGCGTCGTCCCGCCCGAGCAGCTCAAGGGCCACGGCCACGACGGACCGGCCGGCGTGCACTTCGTGATCGTCGAGCAGTGGGATAGCGTGGCGGAACGCGTGGCCTTTTCGCGCGGCGCCTCTGGTGGCCGCAGCAAGGAGCTGATTCCCCACCTGCTGCCCGAACACTCCCATGAGTTCTACGAGGACGTCACACCTGCCTAGCCGGGGCCTGCCTAGCCCGGGCCTGCCTGGCCGGGGCCTGCCTGGCCGCGGTTTGGCGTCCCGCTGCCTGCTGGCCGGACTCGCGGTCCTGGCGTTTTCTGCGGTTGAGGCCATTACCAGTGGCGTGCCGGTGAGTGACGCCGAATTCGCGGCCGAGACCCCCTGGGTAGTCGTGGTGGCAAACCGTGCGGGCCCGGGTTTGTGCACCGGGGTGCTGATTTCGCCGCGCTTCGTGCTCACGGCCGGCCATTGTTCTGGCGGCAGACTTGAGGTGTTCTTTGGCAGCCCGTCCCGGGCTGCGGCGCGCCGGGTCGGGGTTCGCGAGGCGATCATCCACCCGAAATTCAGGCGTGAGCCCATTGAGTACGACCTCGGTCTGCTTCGGCTGGTCCGGCCTGTGCGCGTCACGCCGGTGGCCATCGCCAGTCGCGTTGAGTCATGGGATCTGATTCGGCCGCACCGAGAGGCGACGATCTTGGGCTGGGGCAGCATGGTGTCCGATGGCGAGAAGCCCGATGTGCTCCGGCGGGCGAACATCCTGTTCACTGAAATCGGGATCATCGGCACCCACATCGGCTACTGGAGTGAACGGGGTGGCCCCTGCGGCGGTGACAGCGGCGGTCCCATGCTCATTCGAGCCCACGACGACACCTCCGTGCTGGTGGGCATAGCCAGCACCACCGGTGGCAACCTGTGTGAGGCCGGCGGCGGTTCCGCGGCCTACACGAATGTTTCTGCCCTGATGGATTTCATCCGCCAGTACGTGCCGGATCTCAGGGAACGCCCGCCGCCGCTGGAGTTTGCTGGACCTGGCGCTTGAGTCCGCAGCGCGCCGCGGCCGGCGCCTGGCCCTGGTCGATAATGGGTGGAAATAAAGTTTGATATAGTCCGAGGGCCGCAGCAACAAGGGGTAATGAGCCATGCCAAGCAAGTATGCCGGGGGATGCGATCACGTTCACACGCACTCGGATCGCGATCCGATAGACAACCACACGTGCCACTGCTCGGTTTGCAAGCGGGTTACCGGGCAACCCACGACTCACGTGGTCTTCTTCAATCACGGCGAACTGAAAGTCGACAACACCGCCGGCTTGAAACGCCAGCCCTTCAACGATCAAAACCCCAAGGGACCGCTCGAGCTGTGCACCTGCGCGACGTGCGGCAAGCCGATCATGCTCGACGACAAGCAAAAGCGGATCCGCGCGATCGTGCCGAACCTGATGGGCTACGATGCGAAGAACCTGCCAGCGACCTATCACGCGTTCTACGACCCCGCTGCCGGTGTGCCACGCCCGACGGACAGTCGCCCGGTCTACGAAGGCCTGCGTCCCGACTTCGTTTGGCCGGCTTCCGCGTAGCGAACGCGGTAGCGCAGAGGTATTCGGCTCTGCCCAGCGCCCGTAATGGGGGTGGGAGGATCGAAGCTGTCAGAGCGATCCTGCCACTGGCCAGGTTGCTGCTACGATGGTGCCGGCTCGGGCAGAGGGATCTGCAGAGGGATCTGCAGAGGGATCTGGTGAGTGGCTAATCACGACAGTGGTGGCATTGGGGGACCAGGCCGTGTGCTTCTGGCCCTCCTCAGCCTGGCGCAACCCGGTCTTGCCTTCGCCTACTCCGGAGTTGCCGACGTCACCCTGTCGTGGGGTGTGGGCGGTACGGCCATCAGCTGGTCGTCTGGTGCGCAAAACGCGCTCATCGTGGCGGACAACTCATCGCACTTCACGACGGAGCCGGGCAGCAACGGCACCACTTATTTCAATCCGGATTTCGCGGCCGCTTCCGATTACGGGTCGGGCACGGGCGATGACTGCCTCTCGCTGCTCTCGGGTTACAACACGATCGTGTTGCGCAAGTACGGCTGCCGGCAACTGAGCTCCGGCAGCAATGTGCCGGTGTTCCACCCGTCGCCGACAACGGACGCGGGGCCAGCCGCGGCCCCGGTCGGCACGACTCTCACGATTGGCGGAGTGGCCGACACGTTTACCAGTACCACCGTGGCCGCGATCCCGCCGGACACGACGCCGGATGCCTTCACGTTCGTGGACCTGGCCGACGTCAGCGTGTCGACCGAGATCACCTCGGCGCCGGTCGGCATCGACGGGATTGACGCGCCTGCACCGGTCACGGTTACAGGCGGCGAATACTCCATTGGCTGTACCGCGAGCTACACGGCCCTCGCCGCCAGTGTCACTGCTGGCCAGACCGTCTGCGTACGCCACACCAGTGCTTCGGCCAACAACACGACGGTCAGTACGACACTGACGGTGGGCGGCGTGTCCGACACCTTCACCAGCACCACCGAGGCGGGTGGTGGCGGCGGCGGTGGTGGCGGTGGCGGTGGTTCCGTGGATCTGTTCCTGCTGGGGTTATTGGCCGGGCTGCCTTTCTGGCGGACCCGTGGCCGGAGGCTGTTTTCATGACGTCACGTCTTGTTGCCGACCTGCTCATTGACCGCCGTTCCACCCTGAAAGCCACGCTCGGCCTCGGTGTCGGCGCCATTCTGGGTAGCGCCGGAGCGGGTAATGCCGGTGCGGCCAATACGCCGGCCGGTCAGCTCGGCGCCGCCCGGCGTCGCGGCCTCGACTACGCCGACCCCGCCGACAACCTCTACGCCTTCGGCAAGCTCTGGGCCGGCTACGACACCCCCGTGATCGGCGGGTTCCACGGGCTCATGTACCTGCGCATTCCCGGCCGGCGCATGGTGCCGGTGTTCGGCTACACCGGCACGGGCGCACTGCTGGCCCGGATCGACGAGAACAAGGACCTGTGGATCAAGTCCCGGGAAACGGGTTATTTCACCGATCTTCGCACCGGCGACATCCTTGAGAGCTGGTACAACCCGTTCACTGAAAAGAACGTGCCGGTCTACCACTTCTACAACAATGTGCTGGTCGGCAAGATAGGCAAGGAGATACCGAAGTTCTTCTTCGGCGTGGAGGGCGACAGCCCCACGCTGATGAACGAGGGCACGGCGTTTCCCGACGCCTCGGGCCGCTACCCGTTCATCCTGCCCTTCGAAACCTACGGCGACGACATGATGCTGTCGTGGGACTACACCCACGACTACACGAACCCGGTCACGCCTGAAGGGTGGCCCCGGTCATCGACCGGCAAGCGCACGACGCCATCCGAACACTTCACGTTCAATTTCTCGAAGCGCGAGATGGAGGACCGCGACGTGCCGGCCGTGCGGTTCACGGCGGGCTTCACCCGCATTTCGGAGTGCTGGCCCTTCATGCAGATGGGCGGCACGGCGTTTGCAGGCAGCACGCTGTTTGGGCGCATGTTCAGTCACAAGGGCCTGAAGGGCGCGGACGACGTGCCACCCAAGGTGCGCGCCTATATCGAGATGCACGCGCCGGAATTCCTGACTGTCCCGGACGGCTGGGTGCCCGACAATTCCCGCGTCGATACGTGGAAGGCGTACTCACAGGACATCCCGCCGGAAGCTCCCGGTTACGCCTGGAAGCCGTCCGGCTTCAAGGTGCCCAGCGGCAGCGGCCGCCGCGGGAGCGGTGCTTGATTTGTCCTATACTGTGAACTCATCAGCGGCACGAATAACAACAGTAATATTCAGGACCCGCCACTTATGAGCCAGTTATCGCGCCGGCGTTTTATCAACATGGTTTCAGCGGCCGCTGGCACAACAGTTGCGCCATTGGGCTTGCTTTATTCCCGCTCCGCAAGCGCCGTGTGCGCAATTAATGGCGCTTCCAACGGCTTCGGGCCACTATCGCCAACGCTTCCGCGGAACACGAATGATTTGGTCGACACCGGGCCAGGCAATTTGAGTGGCTACGCTTTGCTGGAATTGCCGCCGGGCTTTACATATACCGCTATATCAATTACCGGCCAGACCATGTCTGACGGTACCCTGGTGCCAGGCGACCACGATGGCATGGCCTGTTTTGCGCGGGGCTATGGCCATCTGCGACGCGAACTCACGCCGTCTGCACAGCCAGTGCTTGCAGGACGTAGCTCAAAGCATCAGCAAGATCACAAGGCCTCGCGGAGGTCCGATCATCACGGGGCGTCACGCCTGTATTACCTGGTACGCAACCACGAGTTATCGCCAGGTGAATTGAAATTTGGTAATGCTCTGGGCGTCGTGGGCTCTGCCAATAACAAATACGACCCGCTCGTTAATGGTGGTGGCACCACGACGTTGATCGTCGATCACATGGGGCGCCTGCACCGGGACTATGCGTCACTGTCGGGCACAATACGAAACTGCGCCGGTGGGCCCACGCCCTGGCGCAGCTGGATAAGCTGCGAGGAGGATTTGACCACACCCAACAGCGCCAACCGGGTTTCCATGCCCCACGGCTACAATTTTGAAGTCCCCGCGTTCAGCAGGAACCCTGTCGATGCCATCCCGCTGGTGGCTATGGGGCGCTTTAACCATGAAGCCATCGCGGTCGATCCAAAGAGTGGCTATATCTACCAGACCGAAGACCGCGACGACAGTGCCTTCTACCGCTTTACCGCGCGCGTTTATCCGCGTCGATTTGGCGACCTGCAGAAGGGCGGCGACCTTTATGCCATGGTCATAGACCCCGGGCAGTTTTCGACATGCGACTTTAGTTATTTGCCAACCCTGACAACCACTGGCGGGACTGTTGTCGTCAATACCGGTTCCGGTGTGTCGCAGTTTCTGGGCCAGGCGTTGGCGGTTAGCTGGGTAAAACTTGACGATGTCGATCCGGTCACTGATACGTTGCGCAAAGAGGCACAAAGCAAAGGCGCCGCCGTTTTCCGTCGCGGTGAAGGCATGTGGTATGACAAGGGGCTGATCTATTTTGTTAGTACCACGGGTGGCAATAGTGGCCAAGGCCAGGTTTGGGTTTACGACCCGGCTGTGGAAACCCTGACCCTGGTCGTCGAATCCAAATCGAGTAGCGAGCTGGATAACGTCGATAACATCACCGTCGCCCCCGATGGCTCGCTGTATTTATGCGAAGACAGTACGCAAGCCTGCGTGGTGGGTGTCGACCGGCTCGGCAGGTTATTCAAGTTTGCCCGCAACAACTACGATTCCAGCGAGTTTGCCGGCGCCTGCTTTTCAGCCGATGGACGCATTCTGTTTGTCAATCAACAGGGGCCGGGAATCACTTACTGCATTTTCCGCGACGACGGTAAGCCCATTGAGCCCGCTTTGAATTGATACGGTGGCGATACTGGGTGTTGCAATTCCGGATGCTGAGGGCAGGAGCGGCGTCAGCCGCGCCCCCGGCGCCCATTCCCCAATGCGTATTACCACCCTATGTCAGCGCCTGCAGGCAGCCGGCGCGCGGCCCGGGCACGAGTCGCGCGTACTGCGTGCCTGGGCCCGCAACCTGCCGGTGGGCGGCAGCCGCCGGTCGCCGGAGTTTCCAGCTCGCCTGAAGGCGTTCCTGCCAGAATTCTGGGGCGAGCTCGAGGCACTCGCGCGCGTGCGCACCGAGCACCCGGGTGCGGACGGTTCCAGCCGCCTGCTGATCGACCTCAGGGACGGCCAGGCGGTGGAGACCGTGCTGCTGCCGCCGGCCGGCGTCTGCGTGTCCACGCAGGTCGGTTGCGCCGTGGGCTGCGTTTTCTGCATGACCGGTCGCGACGGCCTGCTTCGTCAGCTTGGCAGCGCCGAGATCGTCGCCCAGGTGGTGCTGGCACGGGCGCGCCGCGCGGTGAGTAAGGTGGTGTTCATGGGCATGGGCGAACCCGCCCACAACCTCGACAACGTCATGGCGGCCATCCAGTTGCTCGGCACCGAGGGTGGCATCGGCCACAAGAACCTGGTGTTCTCCACGGTCGGCGATCGCCGCGTGTTCGAGCAGTTGCCAGAAGGCCCGGTGAAACCGGCGCTCGCGTTGTCGCTGCACACCACGGATGCTGAACTTCGTGCCCGGCTCCTGCCACGCGCGCCGCGCCTCGACCCTGAAGAACTGGTGGAGCTCGGTGAGCGCTACGCGCGCGCCACCACCTACCCGATCCAGTACCAGTGGACCCTGCTGGCCGGTGTGAACGATGGCAACGACGAATTGGACCGCATCGTCCGCCTGCTGAAAGGCAAGTACGCCGTGATGAACTTCATTCCGTACAACACGGTGGACGGCCTGGATTTTGTACGCCCCACGGCGGAGCGCGCCGCCGAAATGGCCCGCTACCTGCACCAGCGCGGGGTGCTGACCAAGCTGCGCCGGTCAGCGGGTCAGGACGTGGAGGGCGGCTGTGGGCAGTTACGGGCGCGGGCCCGGCAGATCGCAACCGGCACGCATGGCCCAGTCAGGAGAAGCTCGGGCCATGCACCCAGGACACCAGCGTAAAACGGTTGCCCCGCGTCACCGGCTCCACCTTGTGCATCAGGTAGGAGGGAAAGATCACCGTGGCGCCCTGGGGCAACCGCAGGGGTGGGCCACCATCCATGAAGCACAGATCGCCGCCCTCGTAGTCTTCGGGCGGAGTCAGGAACGTCACCAGGCTGAGTTTCCGGGCCGCGAAAATCCCGGTACCGAGATCCATGTGGCAGTCGAAAAAACCGTCGGGTGAATACTCGAGCACCGCGACGGTCATGAAATCAGACAGCCGGAATTGGTAGGCCTTCTCGTTGGCCTCTCGGACCACCGTCGCCAGGCGCTGATAGATCCAGACGTACTCCGCATCCGGCGGCACGGCCCGTTCCCGGGCTCGACGCGACTCGTAGTCAACGTGGCCGGCCTCGTCGTTGAGCGATTGCACCCCGGCTTCCACGCCCGGCAAGGGCAGTGCAATGATCCGGCGGCACTCGTCGGCCGAAAACACGCCGGGGAACTTTCCGATAGCCTTGAGATAATCGTTGTACATACAAAGTGCGCGCAGCCCGGGATTGCTGGCCGGAACGCATTCAAGAATAACTTATTCACCACTGCCCCTCACCGCGGCGTCGATCAGCCGCCGCTCGTTGTTCCGGGGTGAATTCACCGCCCTGCTGACGGTGTGCGCCAGCATCTGCTGTTCCGGGTACGGCTTGAGGCAGGCGAGGGCACCGGCGGGGTTACCGGCCAGCCACGCGGCGTGATCCCCGCGGGCCAGGATCGCCGGCATGCGCGCCCTGCTGTTGTGGATTTCCGCCATGAAGGGATTTGCCGGCATGGTGATGATCGTGCACGACTCGAGAATCGTGCCGTCGGCCGCCGTGGACGTGTCCCACAAGCCCGCCAGGCCGAACACGGCCTGATCAGCCAGGTGGATGAACCACGGTTGCTTGCCCGCTTCCTGCACCTGCCACTCGTAGAAGCCCAGAGCGGGCAGGATGCAGCGCTGGCCGCGTTGCCATGGCCCGCGATAGCTGGGAGCCGTCGCAATGGTTTCCACTCGCGCGTTGATGGTGCTGAGCTTCGGCGGCACGCCCTTCGCCCAGAAGGGCACGAGGCCCCAGCGGATGAGTTCGCAGGTGCGCTCGCCGAACCGCTCACGAACCACGGGCACCATCGTCGTGGGAGCTATGTTGTAACTCTCAAACAGCGGCGGCGGCCGGGTGAGTTCCCAGTCGCGTTCCAGGGCGGCGTCCAGCTTCGAGACATAGCGGCCGCACATGAGGTTGATCTCCTGCCTGCGCTCAGTTTTCGCCGGTCACGGTGGCGACCCGGACGTCATCGTACTGCGGGCCCTGACGGGGTGGCCCCGCCGGAAAATGTTGCTGTAGACTCTGCCCCCCCATTTACCCTGTTCAAGAGGAAGTCCATTTACCATGAAGACCAAATTCGCATCGCCTTTGTCGGTAACGGCTGCGGTCGCGTTCGCGATGCTCAGTGCGGCGCCGGTCCTCGCCGACGAGGCCAAGCCCGGCGGATCAATTTCCGCAAGCATCACTCGCACCGCGACTGTGACCAAGATTGACCAGAAGGATCGCTGGGTAACGCTGAAACTGGCGGACGGCACGCTGGTCGATGTGCAGGCCGGGCCGGCCGTCAAGAATTTTGCCCAGATTAAAGTGGGCGACAAGGTCGAGGCCAGCCAGCAGGATACCTTGACTATCGAGGTCGTTCCTGCCGGCCAGGCAGCGCCCAACGCGACGGGTGGCACGGCCGTTGTGACGGCCCCTGCAGGCACCAGGCCATTGGGCATCGTGGTCGACACCACGGTGGTCACTGGTGCCGTGACTGCCATTGACTACGCCAAGCGGACTATCACTCTGCTGGGCCCAGAGGGCAACTCGCGCACGTTCGAGGTCGGTCCCGCCGCAAAGAAGTTCGACGCGGTCAAGAAGGGCGACAATGTGGTCGTGACCCTGAAATCGGCTACCACGATCGAAGTGACGGCGCCGGCTAAGACCTAAGCCAGACAAAAACCAGGCTCTGAAAGCCGCGGCCGGAGATTCCGGCTGCGGCTTTTCTCGTTTGGGAAACCGTTAACGGCCGCCTCGTGCCCGT
>CAZPNN010000470.1:0-4962 GCA_964587605.1 uncultured Chromatiaceae bacterium | reverse complement strand
CCGGCGCCGGCTTCGGGGCCGAACAAACGACGACCGTCGGGGTCACGGTTAGCGGCGAGTCGGCATTGCTGCCGCTGCTCTCCGCCGGCGCCGCGGCTCCGGATTTCGACGGCGACGGCCGGCAGGACCTGCTGATAATGCGCGGCACGCTCAGTCTCGTCGGACCACCCTGGTACTACGAGGGATTCCTGTCCACCGGCAACGACTTCCAGCCGCTGTTCACGACTCCACCGGCCTTTGATGCGGTGGCACTCGACCTGAACGGCGACGGCCTGACAGACTTCGCCTATCGCGACCGCGAGCTGGGCTGGCAAACCCGGCGCAGCCTCGGCAATTCACTGGCTGCCGCCGAGCCGGCCGGCTTCTACACCAACATCGGGCATATGGTGCGCGCCATTGATTTCGACGGCGACGGGCGTGAGGACCTGATCCGCCAGCTCAATACGAGCACCTGGCGCGTGCATCTGGCGGGGGGTGGCAGTCAAGGCCCGGCGCTGAGCAACACCGACGTCACGCGCATCATCGATATCGCAGGCAGCCCGACACCGGAGAACACCATTCGACTGGCGCCAACGGACATTTCCGGTGACGGGCTCCCGGATCTCGTTTTTCTGGACAACACGGGCAAATGGCACGTGCGGAAGCACAGCGGCTCTCGCCCTGACCTGCTGATCAGCGCCACTGACGGGCTTGGCAATATCTTTCAACCCCGATACGAGTCGCTTGCCACACTGGCCAGCTACACGCGCAACGGCACGGCGGGCACCGGCGAGTACCTGCTGCGCGGGGGATCTCTGGCCGTGGTCGCGGAGTACACAGCCAACGATGGCATCGGCAGCACTTACACCAGCAACTATGCCTACTGGAACGGCAAAGTGAACCGGCTGGGCCGCGGCTTCCTCGGCTTCGAGAAAATCCGTGCGACTGACTCCCGCTACCCGGCCCTGCACGGCGTCTCGGTGTACAACGAGGTGACCTACCGCCAGGATTTCCCCTTCATCGGCGCGCCCGATCTCGTGACGACCCAGCGCAGCGACGGTCGCAAACTCGCTCTGCACAATCCCGTCTGGAGTAGCCACGCGAAAGCAAGCGCACCGGCGGATGCGGCTGGCGACTACCACTTTCCCCACCTGCAGTCGGAAAGCCGGGACGAGTACGAAGCCGATCCCGACGGCGGCGGACTCGGTCAGCTGGTCAGTACCACCAGCCGGACGCTGACCTACGATTTCAATCACGGTTTGCCAGTGCGGGAGGCGACCACCGTGTCGTCGCCGGCGGCATCCGCCGTGTTCAACACCACGGTAACGACAGTCTTCGACGAAACAGCCCGCACCACCCAGTACTGCCTCGGCCTGCCGCAGCGGGTGGATACCACCCGTGACATTTCGTCGGCTAACGCCACCACCCGCACGGCCCTGTATGCGTGGTCAGCGACGACGTGCCGGCAGCTTACCGAAACCACCGGCGCACCCGGCCCACTCTCGCGGCAGCTGGTCAGCACCCGCAGCTGGAACAGCTCGGGACAGCTCACCGAGCTCAGTCGCAGTCCGGGTGATTTTTCTGCGCCGGCGCGCCGCACGGTCTTTACATACAACGCGTGGAGCGACCGGCCGCGGACGGAAACGGGACTGATCAGCGGCCAGGCAAGCCCGGTCGTGACATCGGAATGGCACTACGGTCTGGATGTCGAGCTGTCGCGCACCTCGCCGCGCGGCCTTTCCACGCAGTGGAGCCGGGACAATTTCGGCCGCCTGCGGCAGGAAGCCCGCACCGACGGCCCGAACACCGCGTACACATATTCCAGCTGTGCCGGTTCGTGCTTTAGCGATCGCGGCGAGTACCAGTTGCGCGCCACGCGCAGCGACGGCTTCGTCACAACGACGATCCACGACCGCTACGGCCGTACCGTGGGCCAGGAATCCACTCTCGCCGCGGGCCAGACCAGCCGCCAGTTGATGGAGTTCGATGCGCTCGGGCGGCTCGCACGGCAAACCGTGCCCTACGTGACCGGCGAGCCGCAGTTCTGGGTGGAGAACCGGTACGACGTGCGCGGCCAGAAGCGCGCGGAAGACCGTCCAGCCGACGAATCCGGTGGCACCGCCAGCACTCGCTGGACTGCCAACCGACTGATCCGGACGGTGCGAGACGCGGAGAATCGCGTCAGCACGCACACCCTCGACGCGGAAGGACGGCTGATCGCTGTGACGTCTGCCTCGGGCGGCTCGGCGAGTTACAGCTACACGGCCTTTGGGGAACTCGCCAGCATCACCGACCCCAACGGCACTCGCACGACACTGAGCTACGACGACCGCGGCCTGCCAGTGGCGGTTGAATCGCCGGACAGCGGGCGCCGGACATCAACGTACAACGCCTTTGGCGAATTGCTTTCCCAGTCTGATGCCGCCACGCCGGCCAGCGTGATCAGCTTCAGCTACGACCAGCTTGGCCGGTTGGTCCAGCGCAACGATTCCGGGCAGGGTCTCACCACCTGGGAATTCCACGGCAGCAGCGGTCCCTTGCTGGGACTCCCGAGCCGCGTAACGGCTCCCGTCGGCACGAACCCGGCCGGCTTCAGCGAGCAGTACGCCTACGACGCCCTCGGGCGCCGAACCGCCGTGACGACAATCCTGGACGGCACTTCCTATGTCACCAACTACGGGTGGGACGCGCTGGGCCGCGTGACATCGATGATCTATCCCGTCACGGTTACCGGCTCCCGGCTGTACCTGGCGCTGCGCTACGACGCGGGCTACATCAAGGCAATCGACCAGGACTTTGCCTTCGGCGGCAACTGGTTCGTGCGCCTTTACGGCCTCCAGAGCCAGGACGCGCTCGGCCGGGAACGTCTCGTCACGTTCGGCAGTTACATGCAGGTCGATGAACAGCGCGATTTCGATCGGGCCAGCTCCCGGCTGAAGGCGATCCGGACGGGTCCTGATCTCGGGTCGCAGAAGCAGAACTACGCCTACATCTGGGACAAAGTTGGCAATCTCCGGCAGCGACAGGACGTGGCCCGGGGCCTGACGGAGGAATTCAGCTACGACGAGGAGAACCGGCTGCTCACCGCGCGCCTCAACGGGACGCAGACGCTCGCTCTCAGCTACGACGCCGGTGGCCGGATCCGCTCGAAATCCGACGTCGGCACCTACACCTATGGCGGTTCACACCCCGGCGCCGTGACCGCCGTGGCCGGCGGCCCGGCTGGCAGCCAGTTCTACGCCTACGACGCCAACGGCAACATGTCTGCGCGCCAGGGCAAGGCGATCAGCTGGTATCCCTTCCAGTTGCCAAAGCGCATCGACCGCGGCACAGCGGACTACGCCGAGTTCGCCTACGGCCCGGATCGGCAGCGCATCCGGCAGATTGCGCGGGCCGGCGCATCGACGGTCACCACGTGGTACATCGGCCCGCATTTCGAGGTGGAGGTCAACGGCTCGCAGCGCCGCTATCGGTCAACGGTCTTCGCCAATGGCGAGGCGGTCTACTCGCACATCGAGCAGGATGGTCAGCCATTCTTTAGTGGCTACTTCCTGCACCGCGATCACCAGGGCAGTGTCGACACACTCAGCCTGGTCTACGGTGGTGGCGTTCCGACCGTGGCCCAGCGTTTCGATGCCTTCGGCAAGCGGCGGAACACCAACTGGAGTGCGGACACCACCGATGCGCTGGCCAGCGAGAGCCACTTCCTCGAGCGCGGCTACACCGGGCACGAACACCTGGACAGCGTGCGCCTGATCCACATGAATGGCCGCGTGCAGGATCCGGTGCTGGGCACGATGCTGGCACCAGACCCGATGCTGGGTAATCTGCTGAATCCCCAGTCGCTCAACCGCTACGCTTATGTGGCGAACAACCCGGCGTCACTGGTCGACCCGAGCGGCTTCATCTTCAGTCGCATCGGCAAGTTTTTCAGAAGACTCTTCAGCGGCATCGGCAGCCTGTTCCATCGCGTGATCGACAATTACGGGCGGGAGATCCTCGCGGCGGTGGCCGCCTACTACACGGCCGGTGCCGCGAGCGGGTGGTACCTGGCATCCGCCCCCGCGGCGACGGCAGCCGGGGCGGGCACCGTGGGCGCCATTGCTGGCGGAGCCGTCGCGGGCGGGATCGTCACTGGCGACATTCGCGGGGTAGGGCTCGGCGCGATTGGCGGCGCCGGATATGGTGCTGTCGGGGCAGCGTACGGCAGCAATTGGGGTATTGAACGTGTCCTGGCATCCGGACTGGTCGGCGGCTCTACGGCGAAAATCGGCGGCGGTGACTTCCGCGAGGGATTTGCCTACTCCGCGGGGGCCGCGAGCTTCGGATACGCCTACGACCAGATCGTTCACTATAAAGCCACGTGGGCATCTGGCGGCGCGGCACAGGGAAAGGAACGCTTGGGCATGCCCATCGACGGGGCGAACAACTTTGCCGAGAGTCGGAGCGTCATCAATCCGGCCACCTTCACGGGCGAAGGCGGTCGCTTGAGCCGCTTTATGAACCGGATTCCGGGCATGAACGCCATTGCGGGCCTGCACGACGTCTTCCAGGTCCGCCTCGACCTGCTGGGCGGCGATCGCTTCGGGCAAACCTTGCGGACCACGCTGAACTTTCCCGGCATGCCGGTAGCTGCGGGCCTGACCTACCCGGCGCTGTTCGATGGCGTGCCTGCCGTGGCCGTGGCAATGGACGACTGAGACGCTACCTCATGGCCCTCACGCGCCTGCTCTTCTTAACCCTCAGCCTGGTGGCCTGCAGCTCGCAGATACCCACCCTGAAGGAGTGGGCCGACGGGCTGGTTGGCAGAAGCGTTGCCGATCTTCGCGCGCTTGCAGCGCCTTCCGGAAGTTACTCGTCCCGGACCGGCTGGCAGCACAAGAGTTACCACCTCGGCAACGGCAACTGGGTGTATGTGCAGCCCGACCGCCCGAACTGCGAAATACACTTTGAGATCAACAGTGAGGACACGATCGTCGGCTA
>CAZPNN010000469.1:0-11836 GCA_964587605.1 uncultured Chromatiaceae bacterium | reverse complement strand
GTGTCGTCACCCGCCAGGGGCGCGACGCCCATGGCCAACTTGATGTCGGCAACGGACTGGTAGTTGCCGGAAAAAATACCCGCCACAACCGCAGCGGAGAGGTTGCCGCCAAGCTCGGTAGCCAGCGTATCACCAGTCTGGATCGTCCAGGGCAGCTGGTAGACCGGCGCCGCGGTGACCTTCGCGGTCTTCAGAGCAGCCACTTCGGTGACTGAGCACTGGGCAGGGCCGTTTTCCTTGGCCACTTCGCAGCCAAAGAGCGGCTCTTCGTCAGACAGGCCGAAGTCCGGCACGTGGCCGTCGCCAACGCCGTCGGGCGTAGTGTAGTCGGCATCGGCCGTCAGCGTGGCACAGGTCTGCTCGGTGGCCGGATTGGCGTCGTCGGCCGGGCAGGTGCTGCCGTCAATGAACTTGATCGGCTGGGGAATGGCGATACCCCGGATGCCGAACAGCGAGCCACCCGCTGACCGCGAGTAGAACGCAACCTTGAGGCCACGGATGGACGCGGGGACCTCGGCGGTGTTCTTCAGCGTGCAGGCGTTGATGCGGTAGTTGATGGACGCGGGATTGTCCACGTAGTCCGCGCGGTCATTCACGACCGCGTCGCACAGCTCGGTGGCGATCGCGGGCGGGATGGCACGGGCGGCGGATGCGCCGGAAATGTAGAAATTGGCGCTCACGGCGGGGATCGCGGCCTGGGCGGCACCGGCGAAGAGGCCGGCGAGTGCCACAACCAGCGTGCCGCTGACTTGCTTGATGTTCGGTTGCATTAGGAATTCTCCGTTTTGATGCAGGGTTAATTGCAGAGTTCGTGTATTCAGTTACTCAGTATTCGGGTACTCAGGCAGCCACAGCGCGGCGGCGAATCACGCCGAGCAGGCCCAATGCGCTGCCAAACAGCCATACCGCAGCCGGTACCGGCACCACGGCGGGCCCGATCTGCAGCTGGTTGCTCGTCAGGTTCAGCGTGGCAAACAGCCCGTCCTTGAATGCAGTGAAGGGAACCAGGCCGATATTGGAAACACTGAACGTCGTCGAGTAGAGGTACAGGGTGTCGAGCGCGCTCCCCAGGTTCGAGAAGGCGAAATCACCGGACTGCCAGTTGTCGTGCCCACCATCCACATAGTTGGGAGAGCCAGAACCCGCCAGGAATGGCCCGTAGGTCAGGTTAGTCGCGGTGGGAGTCGCATCACCCTGGTTCAGGTTCTGGATAAACCCGTTCAGGGATGACCCCCAGAGGCTCTTGGCGCTGTTGGCGACCTGCTGGTCATCAGCGAACGTAGCGCTGGCCGAGGACGTGAGGTAATTCCGGGTGGTGGTGGCGCCGGCGATGATGCCGTAAGTGATATTCGCGGCACCGCCAGCAGCGCTGATGAAGTTCAGGACCGCGGCACTGAGAAGGTAGTTGTCTCCCGCATTGATGGCGGCCACCTGCTCACCGAGGTCAAGGCTGATTGAATCGCCGGCGACGTTGACGAACGTCGCGACTGCTTCGGAACCACCCACGGCAGTGCCGGAGATGATGGACGCTTGCGCACCCGACACCCCGAGCAACGCCAGGGTGGACATGGCCGCCAGCTGCTTGGTCAAAGATCGCATTGGTTTTCCCTCTGTTGTTTGAATGAAGGCGGCAGACCAGCCCTCGCCGAATCCGTCCGCCCCGCACGTCGCCGCGTCTTTTCTTTTCTCGGCCCGCAGCGACAGGGAGGCAAGCTACGCAGACTGCAAGTCCCCGCGATGACGCGGGCATGAACAAATTGCCATCCAGGCTTGCCCGGCAGTAACCGCTGTGGGTGCCGCTGTTCACATATTCGTCACACTTGTGCCACGAAACTTTCACGGAACGCTGCTGTAGTCGCCAGCAATCGGGAGCGTCTTGCCCGGTGATTAGCCAAACATTGCGCAGATAAAAGCAAGGGGCGCCGCACGATGACTGCCACCCGGAGAATTCTCATCGTCGAGGATCACAAGCCCTTGCGCAGCATGCTCTCGTTCCTGCTGACCAATGCTGGCTACGAAACCACCGAGACGGCCGACGCGATGTCGGCGATTGAGGAGGCCAGCCGGCAGGCGCCGGACCTGGTCCTGCTTGACTGGCAATTGCCAGACATGGATGGCATCAGGTTGTTGCGGCTCTGGCGCGCTGACGAGGCAACGGCGCGAATCCCGGTAATCATGGTGAGCGGCAAGGCCGATGAGGGCGATCGCGTTGTCGGTCTGAAGGCAGGCGCTGATGACTACGTGTCCAAGCCCTTCGGCAAGGATGAACTGCTGGCCCGCGTTCAGGCCGTGTTGCGGCGAGCTGGCGCAACGCGGGAATCCGGCAAGGAAGTCAGGGAGTTTGACGGACTGACTCTCGACGTGCGGAGCCTCCGCGTGTCCGCGGCGGAGCAACCGGTCCACCTGGGCCCCATCGAGTTCAAGATGCTGAACCTCTTTATTTCCCATCCGGATCGCGTTCTCACCCGCGCCCAGATCGTTAACCGCGTGTGGCGGGTCAATGCCCACGTCGATGAGCGGACAGTTGATGTGCACGTCCGGCGATTGCGCCTGGCGCTCCGGCCCAGCGGGCACCACCGCTGTATCCAGACGGTTAGGGGCGTGGGATACCGCATGTCCCGGAATCAGGCAGAGGTCGTAACGTCCCCGTAATCCGCAGCGGGTGTAATGGCCACCCATGCGCATTCTCTATGGTGTCCAGACCACAGGTCATGGCCACCTGGTCCGCTCCACACCGATCATTCAGCAGCTGCGTGGGCTTGGCCACCAGGTCGACGTGGTGCTCAGCGGCCCGCCGCCCGACCCGCACTGGGTGGCGCGCATCGGCGCACCGCTCACGATCCGGCCGGGACTCACCTTTGCCGCCGATGGCGGGCGCATCCGCTACGTTCGCACCGCACTCCGGGCTCGCCCGGCGACCTTCATTCACGACGTCTTTCGCAACCCGCCACGTGAGCCCGACCTGATCGTCACCGACTACGAGCCGATTACCGCCTGGATGGCGCGCCGTCGCGGCCTGCGCAGTGTCGGCATTGGTCATCAGTATGCCTTCGCCTGGCCGCAGGTTCCGCGGGCCAGGGGCAACCTCATCACCCGGAGCGTAATGGACCTGTTCGCGCCCGCGTCGATCCCGGCGGGCACCCACTGGGATGCCTTCGGCGCTCCCGTGCTGCCACCGACCGTGGATCCCGAGATCCGCGCACTCGCGCGTGGACCAGTCGAGTCAGACCTCGTCGTCGTTTACCTCGGGTTCGAACCGCTCGAACGGCTCGTCCCGCTGCTACAGCAGTTTCCGAAACACCGCTTTCACGTGTACACGAAGGTGGCGGCAGAGTTGCAGCAGCGGAACGTCGCGATCCGCCCGATCTCGCGCACGCGGTTCGTCGCGGACCTGGCCCACTGTGCCGGCGTGATCGCCAATGCCGGCTTCACGCTGACGAGCGAGTGCCTGCACCTCGGCATTGCCGTGCTCGTAAAGCCCATCGATGGCCAACTGGAGCAGGAATCAAATGCCGTCGCGCTGGAGCGGCTGGGTCTCGGCACAGTGACGCGACGATTGTCCCGGAAGGACGTGCGGGCCTGGCTGGATACACCGGCGCCGGCGGCCCAGCACTACCCGGACGTAACTGCCGCTCTCGTCGGATGGGTCAACGCCGGCGCGGAAGAATCGCTGGCTGCGCTGAGTGCTCGCCTCTGGACTGCGGAACGGGGCGAGTCCGCATGGCTTCGGGGTCGCGCCTGAAGACGCTCCTACGGGGCGCCGGTTTCCCGCTTCAGATAGGCAATCAGGTTGGCGCGGTCCTCGGGCTTGCGAATCCCGACGAACACCATGCGATTGCCCGGCAGGAAATCGCTGGGGCGCGCGAGCCAGTCGTTCAGTGTCTCGGCAGACCAGACGATGTTCGCCTGGGAAACGGCGTCCGAGTAAGCGAATCCGGGTGCGAGTCCGGCCTTGCGACCAAAGACGCCGTGCAGGTTCGGCCCCACCTTGTTGGCGCCGCCACTCTCGAGGCTGTGGCAGGCCCGGCACTGCAGGAACAAGACCTTGCCCTTCTCAGGGTCCGCCGCGGCCAGTAGCGCCTGCAGGTCAACGGGGGCTTCATTGGCGGCAGTCGCCGCGGGGGACGGCGTGTCGCTGCCGCCATCGGCGCAAGCGGACAACAGCATTCCAAGACTCAGAATGGATACGGCAAAGCGGAAATTCTTCAGCATGACTCGCTCTCGGAAACGAAGGGGAAGGAATTCAGGCCACGGAATCTGCCGGGGCCGTGCTGGCACCGGCATTGAGCGCCGCAGCGGCCCGGTGGATCGCCTTGCGAATGCGCGGGTAGGTGCCACACCGGCAGATGTTCGTGATGGCCGCATTGATGGCCTCGTCGTCGGGCGCCGGCGTGGTTTTAAGGAACGCTGCAACGGCCATGATCATCCCCGGCTGACAATAGCCGCACTGGGGAACCTGCTCGGCGATCCACGCTTCCTGAACCGGGTGCAGGGATCCTTCGGCGCTCAGACCCTCAATGGTGGTCACCGACTTGCCGGCCACGGCGGAAACGGGCAGCACGCAGCAACGCGCGGCGGCACCGTCGATGTGCACGGTACAGGCACCGCATTGCGCAATGCCACAACCGTACTTGGTGCCCGTCAGGCCGAGCACATCGCGCAGGACCCACAGCAGGGGCATGTCGTCGGGTGCGTCGACGGCTACAGGCTGCGAGTTGAGCGTAAAGCTGATCATGCCACCATTGTAGGAGCGGCTTCAGCCGCGACACAAATCAGGCTCCCGGTCGTGCTCGGGGGTCATGCCCGGGGGCCGTGCTCCCGGGTCACGCCTTCGGTTTGTTCTCTGCCATATACACGCTGAAGCTGGAATCGTTCGGGCCACCCCAGGTTTCGTCACCGGGTGCCCTGAAGTATTCCGGGTGCAGCTTTTCGGCCCGCTCCCGCAGCGCTGTCGGCAAGCGATCCGCCGTACCCGTCCGGTCCATGCTGGTCCGGAAGAACAGGTGGCCGGGCGCCTGGCCCTGCAGCATCCAGGGCATCCACGGTCCGATGCGCGTCCACGAACCGCTGTAGTCCGCATAGCTTCGCCCGTTGTCCTCGAGTTGCGACAGGCTGGTAAAGCGCTGGAACATTTCGCTGATGCGGGTAATGGGTCCAGCCGACTCGCGCGGCCAGGCCGCGCGAGTCAGCGGGTTTGGAAATGCCGTGTGCACTTCAAACAGTGAAAAGGCCTTGTCGCCGAAAAAGTTCCACGGCGGACTGAACGGCACTTCCATCATCGTGCCGTCGAAATCCATTTTCATCACCGGCGCCACTTCAGCATTCACCACCTTGTTGTGGATAGGCCTGACCTCCACCACCTCACCGGTGAACGGATTGGTCCAGACGTCGAGGAACTCCCCGGTCTTCGGATCCTTGTAGTACGCCAGTTCGCGATTGAACAGCCGGTACTTGCCATCCGGCTGCGCGGACACCCGCAGCACGCCGAAGCCCTCCACCGATACGATCTTCTTAAGCGGCTGGTCCGGACCCAGCACCGCAAAGATGTCGCCACCGAACCAGCCGACCGTCTCGGCCGCCGGATCGAGATCGCCGGTGAGCTTGATGAACGCCTTCAGGCTCTCAGAAGGATTTGAGAAGTTGATCTTAGAGAGCTGTTTATTATCATTATTTTCTACACCAGAAGACGGGGCGACAGGCGGGACTTCCCGGTCGCAGGCGGCGAGACTCAGTCCGGCACCTGCCGCAACGGCTCCCCAGGAAAAAAAGGTCTGCAGGGCCTGGCGCCGATCGGCCAGGGTTTCGGTCAGGCTGCTGTGCCACATCGATTCGAACTCCTTCAGTACAAGGACTTAGTGTCCGGGGGTTAGCACCCGGTCAGCCGCCGTCGCCGGATTGGCAGACAACAGCGACGGGTATTCCTTCTCGGCCCGCCGGCGGAATTCCGCCGGAAGCTCGTCAATTGAATTCAGCTTGGCGCCGCCGGCGTGCCACACGACGTGACCAGGCCGATCGCCCATGTCGAGCCATTTCAGCCACGGCATGTGCACGGTCGAGCCGAAAACCACCGGCACACTGTCGAGCTTTGCATTCAGAAAATCAGCCTGGCTGGCGAACATGGTTTGCTGTTGCCAGCGCGGCGGCGGCAGGCCTGGCGGGTAGCGCGTCCAGTTGTGCAACCAGACCATGTCTCGCGCAAAGGTCCAGTCGAGCACCAGCGGGTTCTCCGGCAACTGATCAAGCAGCCGCGTGAAACGAATGCCCTTCGTGGAGTAATTGAATCCGCGGCCCGGCCCGCCACCCTGCACCGCCGGGGATACAGCAACGCTGGCCTTCGTGTAGGGATTGCGAAACTCGGACAGCATGGCCCCCGTATCGACATCGCGAAAGAAGGTCACGGTGTTGCCCGTCAGTTCGTACGCGCCACCCGGAAGGTGCTGCATCCAGTACAACTCCATGCCCTCGAACTTGACGAGTGGGCGCGGATTCTCCCCGGGTACGACGCCAAAGATCGTGCCGTCGTACCACCAGGGCACGTCGCGCTCCGTAAGGCTTGCGGTCATCCGCACCAGTGCCCGCAGGTTGTTGGCGGGCAGGCTGAGATCCGGCACCCCGGCCGGCAAACTACCGGCCACCCGTGGCAGGGCGTCGCTGGCCGCGCCAAGCGCCAGAAGGCCCGCACCGATATTCAGGGCGCCAAGGGTGAAGGTCCGTCGGGAAGTGAGGCTATTTCGACTCATCAAACACCAGAAATTTGCGGCGCGTGGCCGGTTTTTCAGGCAGTCTGCCATATTCTGCGATCACCGATCGCATGGGAGCTTTGCGATGCACCGCGTACTGGTTCTGGGTGCCGGGAAGATCGGCTCGCTGATTGCGGGATTGCTCGAGGAGTCCGGCGACTACGCGGTAACGCTGGCCGACTCGCGCCCTGGCGCTGCAGCCGAGGTCGCCGCCGCCCATCAGCACCGCAGCGGCGGGGGAATTCAGGCCCTCAACCTCGATGCCGCACAACTGCCTGATCTCGAGGCCGCCCTCCGCGACCGGCGCATGGATGCCGTGGTGTCGAGCCTCCCGTACTACTGCAACAAACTCGTCGCCACAGCAGCCCGCACCGCCGGCACCCACTATTTTGACCTGACTGAAGACGTGAGCTCTGCGACCGCCGTGCTGGGCATCGCCACGGGCGCACCCACCGCCTTCGCGCCGCAGTGCGGACTCGCACCAGGTTTCATCAGCATCGCTGCCGCTGAACTGATCCGGCATTTCCAGAGCGTGCGCACGGTGAAACTGCGCGTCGGTGCGCTGCCCCAGCACCCGAACAACGTTCTCAAGTACTCGCTGACCTGGTCTACCGAAGGCCTGATCAACGAGTACGGCAATCTGTGCCGAAGCGTGGTCAACGGCGAATCCCGGCAGGTGCTCCCGCTCGAAGGGCTGGAAGAAATCGAAATCGACGGCACACTTTACGAAGCGTTCAACACCTCGGGAGGCCTCGGCTCGCTCGCGGAAAGCTTTGGCGTCGGCGTCGAGTCCATGGACTACAAGACAATCCGTTACCCCGGCCACTGCGAGCAAATGCGCCTGCTGATGAACGGCCTGAAACTGAATCAGGATCGCGACACGCTGAAGCGGATCCTCGAAAACTCGGTACCGCAAACCCTGCAGGATGTCGTGATCGTTTATGCGGCTGTCACGGGACTGCAGGAAGGCGAGCTCCGCGAGGAAAACTACGTGAACAAGGTCTACCCGCAGGTGATTGGCGGACGCCTCTGGTCCGCGATCCAGATCACGACAGCCGGCGGCATCTGCGCCGTGCTCGACCTGGTGCTCCGCCATCCGGAGCAATACCGGGGCTTCGTGCGCCAGGAACAGTTCCCGCTCGCGGATGTTCTGGCCAACCGCTTCGGCCGCTACTACAGCGACGGTGCCGGCAAGGAAGTGTCGGCCCGGATCATTGCCGCCGGCAGCCGCGGCCAGCAGCGGGTACGCTCCGATGTCTAAGGTCCTCGAATCGCTCGGCCTCTCGGAACTGAATCCGGGCACCTGGTCCGCGTCCGGCTGGCACCCCGCCGACAACCGCGAACGGATCGCGTCGCTGAACCCGACCACGGGAGGTGTGCTGGCCAGCGTGGCTGCCGCCAGCGAGCAGGACTACGAACAGGTGATCAGCAGTGCCCGGATCTCTGGCGCGGCATGGCGGGAGTTGCCCGCACCGCGACGGGGCGAGGCCGTGCGGCTCGTCGGCGACGCGCTCCGTAGGCACAAGGACGCGCTCGGCAGTCTCGTGACGCTGGAAGTGGGCAAGATCAAGGCGGAGGGCGACGGCGAGGTCCAGGAGATGATCGACATCGCCGACTACGCGGTGGGCCTCTCCCGAATGCTCGGCGGCAAGACGTTGCCAGCCGAGCGCCCCCAGCACCGGCTGTACGAGCAGTGGCACCCGGTCGGCGTGGTGGGCGTCATCAGCGCCTTCAATTTTCCCGTGGCGGTGTGGTCCTGGAATGCCTTTATCGCTGCCGTGTGCGGCAATGTCACCGTGTGGAAACCCTCGCCGAAGGCGCCGCTCGCCAGCGTTGCCGTCCAGCGACTGTGCAACGCCGCCCTCGAGAAAAACGGCTTCCCGCCGGCTTTCTTTCTTTTTAATACCGACGACGTGGCGCTTGCCACGCGTTTTGTCGACGATCCCCGCGTCGATCTCGTGTCCTTTACCGGGTCTTCGGCGGTCGGTGGCGGCGTGGCCAGCCGCGTGGCGCGGCGCTTCGGCCGTTGCCTGCTGGAACTCGGCGGCAACAATGCCATCATTGTCGATGAGCACGCCAACCTCGATCTCGCGATTCCCGCCATCCTGTTCGGTGCGGTTGGCACGGCCGGACAGCGCTGCACTTCCACACGCCGGCTGCTCGTACACCAGAGCCGGCTCGACGAATTGACCACGCGCCTGGTCACGGCCTATCAGCAGGTGCCCATCGGCGACCCGCTGAGCCCCACGACGCTGATGGGCCCGCTGATCGACGCGCACGCCGTCGAGCGCTACGTGCAGGTCCTGAAGGAACTGGAGGGACGGAACGCCCGCGTACTCTGCGGTGGCAAGGTGCGCGAGGGCAACGGCAATTTCGTTGATCCCACCATCGTGCTCGCAGATAACGACTGGCCCGTGGTGCAGGACGAAACCTTCGCGCCGATTCTCTATGTAATTTCCTGCCGGGACCTGGACGACGCGATCGCCAAGCAGAACGCCGTGCCCCAGGGCCTGTCGTCCGCGATCTTCACCGACCGGCTACAGAATGCCGAGCGTTTCCTGAGCCACACGGGAAGCGACTGCGGTATTGCCAACGTCAACATCGGGACATCGGGCGCCGAGATCGGGGGCGCTTTCGGCGGCGAGAAGGAAACGGGTGGTGGCCGCGAGGCCGGTTCCGATTCGTGGAAAGCCTACATGCGGCGGCAGACCGTGACGATCAACTTCGGGACGACGTTGCCGCTGGCCCAGGGGATCGACTTCTCGACACGGCGGCAACCAGGCAAATAGCGGCCAGCTGGCCGCCGAGGAACCCGGGGACACTTGACGGTGCAATGCCGGTGAAGGTGTCGGTGAAGGTGCGGGCCAGCGTCACCGCCGGATTGGCAAATGACGTCGATGCTGTAAACCAGTACGCCGCCATGATGTAGAGCCCAACGGCTTGCGGCAGCGCGGCCGCACGCTGCTTGCCACAAAGCACGATCACGCCAAGCAAGCCGGCGGTGGCTACGCCTTCGCTGAGCCACTGGGCCGGACCGGCGCGCAGACGGGACGACACCTGCAGGATTTCTTCACCGAACATCGCATGTGCCAGCACCACCCCGGCCGCGGCGCCGCCGAACTGGGCCACCATGTAGCCAGCAGCAACCCGCCAGGTCTGCTCCCGGCGGAGGGCCAGCAACGCACTGACGGCCGGGTTGATCTGTGCCCCGGAAACCGGCCCCAGCGTGAGAATCAGTACGTAGAGGCCAGCCCCGGTGGCAAGACTGTTCGCCAGCAGCGCCACGGCATCGTTCCCGCCAGAGAGGCGCTCCGCCATGATCCCGGATCCAACCACGATGGTGAGCAGGAGTCCGGTGCCAATGAACTCGGCAACCAGTTCAGTCTTCATTGCCGCCTGCATTCGCGCGCGCCAACCCGATCGCATCGACCTGGCGCTGGAGGGACAGCCGGTCCAGCGATTCGAACCGCAGGTTGACGAAGATCCGGATGCGATTCTCCAGTTCGCGAAACGCCTGGCGAAAAGCCAGCCACTGCTCTGTATCCGTGCCGCTCACGGCGGCGGGATCGGCCACGCCCCAATGCGCCGTCATGGGCTGGCCAGGCCACACGGGGCAGGCTTCGCCCGCGGCGTTGTCGCAGACGGTGAAGACGAAGTCCAGTTCAGGCGCGCCAGCCGCGGCGAACTCGTCCCAGCTCTTGCTACGCAGGCCGTCGGTCGGAAGGCGCAGGTGCAGGAGGAGCTCCAGCGCGATCGGATGCACGCGGCCGGCCGGCCTGCTCCCGGCACTATGGCCCACGAAGCGCCCGCGGCCCCAGTGATTGATGAGTGCCTCCGCCAGGATGCTTCGCGCCGAGTTGCCGGTGCAGAGGAACAGGACTTGCCAGGGGTTATCGGTCATTCGCGGCAGCGTCGGGGGGCTACGTTACAGGCTGATGACAGGGGGCGGTCGCGGCTGAAGCCGCTCCCACGGGGCGCCTACAGGTCCGTCGGGTAGAACGCGAATTCCCGCCAGCGCTTGCCGTCCCGAAACTCGTAGATGTGCAGAGAAGTCTGCCGCACGGGCTTGCCCTCGGGATTCAGCGTGTCGATCTCCACCTGCACCAGCGTGTTGCCGACCATGCCGAGGCGATGCACTTCGGAATTGCTGGTGGTCCACATCGGTGACTCAAAGAACATCTTGAGCCGCGCCATCGTCGCTTCGCGCCCGCGGACCATCTCCTTCGGCCCGTCGTCCTTCACGGTGTACCAGCTGAAGTCCTCCGCAAGAGAGGCGCCTGACGCTGCCACATCACGCTTCATAAAAGCGTTCTCGGAGTCATCGATCATCTTCTGGTAGCTTTCGGGAATCGCCCGGTACTGCTCGCCCCAGGTGTAGGTCTGCTCCGCGATGCCCGTCAGTGCCGGGAGAACCAGCACTCCGGCGAGGAAGCCGGCGAGCACAGCCCGCAGGGACCACGGTGACGACCGCGAGGTGGGATCAGACATGATTTGATGCTCCTTCCCGGGTGTAATGCCAGAACCTGCGGTCTACAGTAGCATCAGCGTTCGCCGGACAAAATGGAGAGCACCTGATGCTTCGCAATCTCAAGGCGCCTGTCATCGCACTATCCCTGGTCCTGGCTGTGGTTCTGGCTGTGCTGCCGCTTCACGATCCCGCCAGTGCCGCGCAGACGCGTCCCGGTCTTGTTGTCATCGGCGCCACGGCCAAGAGTTCCACTGAGATCATTACGCAGGCGGTCGCGGCCGGCTATTCAGTTACCGGCATTGCCCGGCGCCCCGCGGACGTCACGCTCAGTGATCAGCACCTCAAGGTCCTGAAGGGCGACGTCTACGATCAGGCCTCGCTTGAGGCCGCCATGACCGGCACCGAAGTGGTGATTTCGATGGTCGGTCCGCGAGTGGACCCGACCGACACCGCCGAGACGCCGGCCACCTTCGATTTATTCACGACAGGCACCGCGAACATCATCGCGGCCATGAAGAAGAAGGGTAACCGCCGGCTCCTCGTCGCAAGCTCACTGGGGGTGGAAGACGAGTTTCCCACCCTGAAGCCCCCGCCGGGCGATTTCAGGCTCGGCTGGCTGTGGAAGTCG
>CAZPNN010000468.1:0-5790 GCA_964587605.1 uncultured Chromatiaceae bacterium | reverse complement strand
CCTGCCGGCACGGAGGCCTCCGCCAGCCGTTTGAAGCCGAAATTCAGCAGCGGGTTCAGGTAGCTCATCAGCACGATGGGTGCATCGAAGGGTGCGGCCGCCGTCAGCTCGCCGAGAATCCAGCGCAGGCTGACGCCCGCTGCGATGGCCGCGTGGCTGGCGCGCTGGATCGTGACACCGTCGGCCATCGGGTCGCTGAAGGGCACGCCGACTTCCACCACGTCAGCGGCACCGGCGATGGCTTTCAGCGTAGTGATGAAGCGATCCTTGTGGGGATACCCGGCGGTGATGTACGGCACCAGCGCCGTGCCGCCCGCCTCTGTCGTGCGACGGATCGCCGCGGTGATGCGCTCGTGTGGCTGCACTGAACCGGAGGCGCTCATTCGCCGGCCTCCGCGAGAATCTTCTTCGCGCCGCCGAACACCTGGGACAAGGTCGGCATGTCCTTGTCGCCGCGCCCGGACAGGCCGATGAGAATCGTCTTGCCGGGATTGTTCACTGCCCATTTCCGGGCGCCCGCGAACGCGTGGGCCGACTCGATGGCCGGCAGGATGCCTTCGGCCGAACAGCACTCGCGCAGCGCGGCCAGCGCCTCGTCGTCCGTGGCGCTGGTGTAGGTCACCCGCCCGATGGCACGCAACAGCGCGTGCTCGGGACCGACGCCCGGGTAGTCGAGCCCGGCGGAAATCGAGTGGGTTTCCTGCACCTGCCCGTCATCGTCCTGGAGCAGCATCGAATAGGTTCCGTGGAGCACGCCGGGCCGCCCCGTCGCCAGGGTCGCCGCGTTGTGACCGAGTTTCGCGCTGCGGCCGCCCGCCTCGACGCCAATGAGTTCGATCGACGCGTCGCCCACCAGCGGGTGAAACAGTCCGATAGCGTTCGAGCCGCCACCGACACAGGCGAAGACAGCGTCGGGCAAGCCGCCGGTGCGTTCGATGATTTGTGCGCGCGCCTCGCGACCGATCACCGACTGCAGTTCGCGGACCAGCAGTGGGTAGGGGTGAGGACCGACGGCGGAACCCAGCAGGTAATAGCTGCCGTCAGGATCCGACACCCAGTCGCGGAACGCCTCGTCGATCGCCGCCCGCAAGGTCTGGTCGCCGCTTTTCACCGGCACGACCTCGGCGCCGAGCTGCACCATACGCTCGACGTTCGGCGCCTGCCGCCGGACGTCCACGGCGCCCATGTAGACGATGCAGGGTAGCCCCACGCGCGCGCAGGCCGCGGCCGTCGCCACGCCGTGCTGCCCGGCGCCGGTCTCCGCGATGACGCGCTTTGCGTTCAGGCGCTTCGCGAGCAAAGCCTGGCCCAGCGCGTTATTGATCTTGTGGGCACCCGTGTGGGCGAGATCCTCGCGCTTCAGGTAAACGTTCACCCCCCAGTGCCTGCTGAGGGTCGGCGCGTGACTGAGCGCCGTCGGCCGGCCGACCCACTCGCGCAGCTCCCGGTTAAGCTCCGCCTGGAATTCCGGGTCGCGCAGGTACCGCTGCACACCCTCGGCGAGGCGCTTAAGCGCGGGCACGAGTGTTTCTGGCGCGTAGCAGCCGCCGAAGAGGCCGAAGCGCCCGCGGGCGTCAGGCAGTTCACCGTTCACCAGGCGCTTGAGGAGGCCGGCGCGTTCTGCCGGACTGAATTCTTCAGTTTGCATGTCGTAGCTCCGCTGTCCGAACCGCGTCGATGAACGCGGCGATTCGCGCCACATCCTTCACGCCGCGCTTTGATTCCACACCGCTGCTCACATCCACGCCCCAGGGCCGCACGGTGGCGATTGCCTCCCCGACGTTCTCCGGCGTCAGTCCGCCGGCCAACACCAGCTGCCGGCCCGGCGCCAGCGCTGCGGCCCGCTCCCAGTCGGCCCGCTTGCCCTGGCCGCTCGCCGCGGCTTCGAACAGCACCATCTCATCCGTCGGTATTGCCGCGGTATCCAGCGCCGGCACGTCGCGATACACGGGCAGCCGGCCGAACTGTGCGGGCACGTCCAGCCCGGTGTAGTCGCCCGCGTCGGTCTGCAGCCAGTCCGGTGCAAATTCTTCAGCCACGGCCCGCCAGTGCGCCGCCGACGGGTGGCGCATCACGGCTACGCGGACGATAACGGCCGACACATCACTGCACAGCTCGCTAGCCCGCTTCGGCGTGACCTGCCGGGGCGACTCGGCAAAAACAAAACCGATGGCGTCAGCCCCCGCGGTGATGGCCGCGGCGACAGCGCGCGGAGTGGAAAGGCCGCAGATCTTCACGAAGATTCGCATGCTGCTGGCGCTACGCACGACGCGATTCGAAGCCTGACGCCCGACCCGCCGCCAGAAATTCACGCGCCAGGTGGCCAGGATCAGGTGCACGCATCAGAGCGGTACCGACCAGCGCGACATCGTAACCCAGCCCTGCCACGCGAGCGGCCTGGCCGACGGACTCGACGCCGCTTTCAGCCACGCAGGGCACGTCGCGGGGCAGGTGTGGCGCCAGCCCGGCGAAGCGGCCGAAGTCCACCTTAAGCGTGCGCAGGTCGCGGCAATTCACGCCGAGCAGCGTGCGGCAGTGCCCGTCCTCGAAGGCCGGGCCCGCTGCAGCAATAACTGCTGCTGCCCGTTGCAGATCCGGCAGGTCGAAAACCTCGACCAGCGCAAAGAGCTTGAGCTGATGCGTGGCGCGCAGCATCTCGCGCAACTCGTGATCGCCGAGCATCGCTGCAATCAGCAGCACGCCGCCGGCACCAGCCGCCCGTGCCTCCAGAAGCTGGTAGGGCGACACCAGGAAGTCCTTGCGCATCGCCGGCACTGGTGCCGCCGTGGCCGCCGCTTCCTTCAGGTGCGCGAGGTCGCCGCCAAATTCCGCCGGTTCGGTCAGCACGGACAAGGCCACGGCGCCGCCCCGCACGTAGTTGCGGGCCTGGGCCGCGATCTTCAGTGCGCTCGCTGCCAGGTTGCCGGCCGACGGCGAGCGGCGTTTCACCTCGGCGATGATGTCGAAGCCCTGCGGTGAGAGGCGAAGCGGCGGCGGTGGCGGCAGGGTGCGGACGCGCTGCGCCAGCGGCCCCGCCGGCCGGCACCTTTCCGAAGCTTCCGCGCGGACGCGGCTGCTTGCCGCCATACGGGCAAGGAAGTCTGGCGGCTCCCTGCTCATGCCGGGTAACTCCGCAGCCTGGTCAGCAACGCCGTACCACCGCCACTGGCGAGCGTCTTGCGGGCCAGCTCTATGCCACGGCGCAATCCGCGGGCCCGGCCGGTAAGGTCGAGGGCGAGACCGGCGCCGAGGATCAGCGCATCGCGGTGCGGGCCCGTGTCGCGGCCATTCAGCACCGCCTCGATGGCGCGGGCGTTTGCCGCAGCGTCGCCACCGGCAAGATCCTCGGCTGTGCAGGGCGGGATGCCGTAGTGCGCCGGGTTGCGCTTCTGCCGGCGCACGGCGCCTGGTCTCACGTCGAACACCGTAAACGGGCCGACTGGCGTGGCTTCGTCCCAGCCCGGCTCGCCGTGCACGACGAAGCAGCGCTCGATCGGCATGCCGGCCAGTGTGTCGGCCATAAGTTTCGCCGTGGGGATGTCGAACGCGCCGATCAGCGCGAACGGCGGGGCGGCGGGATTGGTGAGCGGCCCAAGGATGTTGAAGACCGTGCGCACCCCGAGCGCGCGGCGCACCGGCGCAATGGCCTTCATTGCCGGGTGGAAGTTCGGGGCAAACAGAAAAGTGAAATTTGTGGCGTCCAGTTGCGCGCGCGCCGCCGCCGGGTCGGCTGGCAGTGTCAGACCGAGAGCCTCCAGCACGTCCGCGCTGCCCGACTGCGACGAGACGGAACGATTGCCGTGCTTGACGATCGGCAGGCCGCAGGCCGCCGCGACCAGCGCCGAGCCCGTGGACAGATTCAGGCTTCCGGAGCTGTCGCCACCCGTGCCAACGATGTCGGCCGCCGGCAGGCCCGGCGGCAGTTCGACGCGGCGGCCCAGCGCGCGCATGGCAGTGGCGAAGCCACGGACCTCTGCTGCGGTTTCGCCCTTGGCCCGCAGTGTCACGAGCAGTGCCGCCGCCATGGCCGGCGACAGGTTCTCGTCCGTCAGCGCGCGCATCAGCGCCGCCGCGTCGGCCTCGGACAGATCGATCCGCGCCAGCAGTTGCTCGAGAATCGCCGTGAGGCTGGCCATTGCAACTACCGTCCTGCGGACCGCAGTGCGAGGAAGTTGCCGAGCAACCGGTTGCCTTCGGGCGTGAGCACGCTTTCCGGGTGGAACTGCACGCCTTCGAGAGGGAGTTTCCGGTGCCGCACACCCATGATCTCGCCCCGCTCGCTGCGCGCCGTGACTTCGAGGACCGCCGGGAGGCTGGCAGGTTCGGCCGCCAGTGAGTGGTAGCGGCCGGCCTGGAAGGGTTGGCTCAGGCCCTGGTAGATGGTCTTGCCGTCGTGCTCGATCATCGAGGTCTTGCCGTGCATCAGCCGGTCGGCCGACACGATCCGTCCACCGAAGTGCTGCACCAGGGCCTGGTGGCCCAGGCACACGCCGAGAACCGGAATCCGGCGCTCGAAGGCGGCCAGCATCGCGAGCGATACCCCCGCATCGTCAGGGCGGCCCGGTCCCGGCGAGATGCACAGATGGCTCGGCGCAAGTTCGAGCGCCTGCAGGACGCTGATCTCGTCATTCCGGAACACCTGCACGTCGGCGCCAAGCACCATAAACGCCTGCACGAGGTTATAGGTGAAGGAATCGTAGTTATCGATCAGCAACAGCTTCGGCTGTTGCCCCGCTGGCTGGGTGTTCACAACCCTTCCTCCGCGATGGCCAGGGCTGAACGCAGGATCGCGCTCTTGGCCAGCACCTCGTTGTACTCGGTTTCCGGCACGCTGTCGGCAACGATGCCGGCGCCCGCCTGATAGCTGTAAGTGTCGCCACGAAAGATGAGCGTGCGAATCGCAATCGCCTGGTCCATGTCGCCATTACTGCCAAAGTAGCCCACCGTGCCGGCATACAGGCCGCGCCGTACAGGCTCCATTTCGTCGATGAGTTCCATGGCCCGCACCTTCGGCGCGCCCACCAGCGTGCCGGCGGGGAAAGCCGCGGCAAACAGGTCGAAGGCATCCTTGCCGGCGGCCAGTTCGCCCTGTACGCCGCTGACGATATGCATGACGTGGCTGTAGCGCTCGATGCAGCGGTAGGGATCGACGTAGACGGAGCCCGCCGACGCCACGCGCCCGAGGTCGTTACGGGCGAGATCGACCAGCATCACGTGCTCCGCATTTTCCTTTTCGTCGGCGAGCAGCGACTGCTCATGGCTTGCGTCCTCCTCAGAGGTCGCGCCCCGCGGTCGCGTGCCGGCAATCGGCCGGAGCGAGGCGTGGCCCCGGCGCAGCTTCACCAGCGCCTCCGGCGATGACCCGGCCACCTGAATGTCGCCAAGGTCGACGAAAAACATGTAGGGCGAGGGATTAAGCAGGCGCAGGGCGCGATAGGTCTCGAACGGCGAGAGCGTGTGCCTGCCAGTGAACTGCACCGACAGCACCAGCTGGTAAACGTCGCCCCTGGCAATGTGGGCCTTGCTGGCATCGACCGCCCGCCTGTACTCGTCACCACTCAGGCTCTGGTTGGCCGCCACATGACTGCCCTTCGGCGGCGCGGGCGGCAACGCGCCGCGTAACAATTCGATGACTTGTACACGCAAGCGCTTGCGTGCCTGCTCGTCACCCGTGTGCAGCAGGGCAATCCGGCGCGTCAGGTGATCAAAGACCAGCAGCGATTCGGCCGCGACGTAGGCCGCCTCGGGTGCAACCGGGTTGTTCGGGTGCTCCGGCGCGTGGGGCAGCCG
>CAZPNN010000467.1:0-2463 GCA_964587605.1 uncultured Chromatiaceae bacterium | reverse complement strand
AACAGCAGCGTCTTTTCGTTCATCGGCATCGATCCGCTCAGCAATCTCGACCCCGCGGTCCGGGAGCTCACGCAATCCCGTCAGCTCGCCGAGCGAGCGGTTTACTACGCTCAGCGCACACCAAAGCTCCTGAGCATGCAGCTGCAACAACTCGTGTTCGAGCTGGCAGTGATGCCGGAATCGGTGGGCCTTTTGCAGAGTATTGATCGTCTCAGCGCAGCCGCCCAGCAAACGGGCAATCTCGCCGCCGACCTGCCGGAGCTGCTGGCCACGGAACGCGCCGCCACCATCGAGCAGCTGGCGGGGATTCTCGACTCCCGGCAGGGTGAATTGCAGGCCCTGATTGTCGAGCTGCGCTCCACCCTGGAGGCTGGTACCGCCACCTCCGATTCAGTCCAGGGCACGATTACCTCGCTGGATGCGCTGCTGGCGCGCTTCGACCCGCCCGCATCATCGGCAGGCACGCCCTCAAACCGGCAACCCTTCGACATCACGAAATACACGGAGACGCTACGCCAGCTCGGCGAGACGGCACAGCAACTCCAGGTATTGCTCAATCAGGTCGACACCAAGGTTCCGGCTCTGACGCAGTTGTCGGGCCAGGCAACTGACCGGGTGGAGTCGTTGGTGGACCATGTGTTCTGGCGCCTGCTGCAGCTGGGGCTCGTGCTCATTGGCATGGGCCTGATCGGAGCGCTCGGCTATCGCGTCATCGTGCGTCGCTGGAATCGCTCGCTGCCGTCTTGATCCGTCATCGAAAACCATCCGGCAAAGCGGGGCCACCCCATAATCAACACAGATACTTAACCCGGAGAGTTCCAGCCCGGCGGAGCTCAGGGGGACCCAGCTGCGACTGTCCACGTCCTCGACCTGATGATCGAATCGGCAGCGGTGGCGCAATAGTGCCTGGCGCAGACACCACGAGGGCGGCCGCAGGGCAATTGTGCTAGGCTCCAAAACGATTTTTCCGGTGGAAATCGGCGCGACTTCCCCGGTGCTTGCGGGGCTTGAAGCTGCTGCACACCGGACTTTCTGTCCCTTCAACGCGGAGGCTCCTTTCGGGAGAACAAAATGTCAGGCATGCATATGAAATTTCCCCTGGTTCTGACGCTTGGCGCCTTGCTCCTCGCGGGTTGCGCGAGTACGGGCCAGGCTCCCAAGGCTGAGTGGGACGGCCTCGTTCGCCAGTCTGGTTCCCGGCTCAATGCCGTTTTCGTGCGGCCCAGCACCGAGGCAGAGATAGTCGCCTTCCGCACCGTCCTGCTCGACCCGGTTACGGTCAGCTTCGCGAGGGATTTTGATCCGAATCGCAGCACCCGAAGCCCTGCACGGCGGCTCAACTCTGAAGACCTGGCGGCCATCAAGAACAACCTCGCGACACTCTTCCGCGAGGTTTTTCGTGACGAACTCGCCAGCGGCGGCTATGAGCTCGTCGAGCAACCCGGCCCGGAGACGCTCCGGGTGACGCCTGCGATCATCGACCTGTTCATCAATGCGCCGGACACCATGACGGCGGGTCGTTCACGCACCTACACGGCAAATTCCGGGCGGATGACACTCGTCGTTGAATTGCGGGATTCTGACACGGACGAAATTCTCGCGCGCGCAGTCGACACCCGATCCGGCCGTGGAGCAGGCACCTTCACGATCGCCAACCGGGTGACTAATACGGCGGACGCGAGACGCGCGATTCGGGTCTGGGCGTCGGCGCTGCGTCAGGGCCTCGACGATCTCTACAAGCGATCTGGCTAGCGCCTGCGCGGGCTAGCGCGGGATTATGCCGCGCATCGAGTGGAAGCGGCCGCTGGCCAGCGTTACGCTGGGCGTCGATCTGGTCGACAGCGACAGCGGTGTGAACACGGTTGGCGATACGCCACGCGATTCGTTCATGGGTACATCGCAGGCAGGGATTTGCGAATACGCTGAGAGAAGTCCGGTGCTGCGCCCGCTGCCAGCGCAGCTTCATTGATGTGCGACTGCCGATGAGCAGGTGGCGGAAATCAAGCCGGCCGACCCGGCCCGCCACAAACGATCATGGGAGGGCTGGATGAAGCCCCACCAAACCAGAACGCCGAGACCACGGCAGGTTTGAATAGCAAATCGCGAGGGTAAGAAACCAAACCACGTTCAGCAGCCAACCGAGAGGCTTCCAGGGCCAGTTAGCCGAGAATACGGCTCGGGCGCAACTCAACGGGCGTCATGGGTGGCCCCTGCCTGTGTCTGTGAATGGGTTTGGGTTTCGAGTCTGGGGTCGATGAGTGTCCGGCGCGTCAACATCAGGGCGACGGCGGCTGGGGCGATTGCTGCCGCGAGATGCTTGAGGGTGTGGCCGCTGACCATGTGACCGAGGCCCATCAGTTGAGCGTCGAAGGTTTCGAGAAACTTGCTCAGCAAGTACCACCCGAAAACCCAGTAGAGATAGTGGCCGAGACTGTAGCGGGAAGGTGTCAGCGCCGCCATCAA
>CAZPNN010000466.1:0-4685 GCA_964587605.1 uncultured Chromatiaceae bacterium | reverse complement strand
TCGAGGTTGGCAGCATCGATCTTGAGGCGCTTTAAGAGCACGGACACACCCTGGCGGCCGGCACCCGGCCGGTCGGTACAGGGGGGATGATAATCAGCGGGTTTCGGGATCGTGGGGCGGCGGTGACACTTTCGCGACTGTCAGGCAGAGCACTTGACGCCAGTGCCACCCAGTCCGCAATACCCGGCAGGATTCTTCGCCAGGTACTGCTGGTGGTAATCCTCGGCGTAGTAGAACACCGGTGCCGGCAGGACCTCGGTGGTTATCGCGCCGTAGCCGGCGGCCTTGAGCCCGGCCCCAAAGGCCGTCTTCGAACGTAGCGCCGCGTCGCGCTGTTCCTCATCAAACCAGTAGATGCCGGACCGGTACTGGGTGCCCGTGTCGTTGCCCTGGCGCATCCCCTGGGTAGGGTCGTGCGCCTCCCAGAACACGGTGAGCAACCCGGGGTAACTCACCAGGCCCGGATCGTAGACCACGAACACCACTTCGTTGTGCCCCGTCTGGCCGGTGCACACCTCCTGATAGGTCGGATTCGGTGTGATACCGGCGGCGTAGCCGACCGCCGTCGAGTAGACGCCCGGCAGCTGCCAGAATTTGCGCTCGGCACCCCAGAAGCAGCCCAGGCCGAATAACGCCTGGCGCAAGTGTGCGGGGAACGGCGCCTTCAGGGGGTGACCGTTAACGAAGTGTTTCTCGGGAACTGGCATCCGCGCAGCGCGGCCCGGCAGGGCACTCTCGACCGTCGGCAACTCCAGGGATTTCTTTTGCGGCCACATGGCAATTGCCTCACTATGTCTGTTGCGGGCGAGAACTGCATTTTGCCAGCAACGGCGACGGAACGCCGGTTGTCGCTGCCCGCCTCTCTGGAGTACTTTCAGCGCCATGCGCCTGACCGTCCAGCTTGCTGCAGCGCTTCTTGCCGGCCTCTTTGCCTGCAGCGCCGGCGCAGACGATGCCACCCTGGAACGACGGGACGTCGCGGACGAGCGTTACCGCGAGCTGATGGCCGAGGGCCGGAATGCCGAAGCCGTGGCAGCCGGCCTGGACGTTGTGAACCTCACGGAGCAACTGCACGGCAAGGGCAGCGTTGAACTCGTGAGCCCCCTGACGAATCTCGCGACTGCCCAGCTCCGCAATGGTGATTTGCGCGACGCGGAAATCAGTTACCAGGCGGCAATTACCCTTCTGGAGAAGCACGAGGGGTTTCTGTCGATTCGCCTGATGAACCCGCTGGTGGGGCTGGGCGAAACCTACATCCGCGACGAGCAGTACGCGCTGGCCACCGAAGCATACGAAAAGGCACTGCACATCAATCACGTCAACGAAGGCCTCTACAATCCGGACCAGGCGACGATCCGTGACGGCCTTACCGAGAGCTACCTGGGCCTGCAGGATATCGAGCTTGCGAACCTTCACCAGGACGCGCAGGTCTACGCGAAGCAACGGCGGCTAGCCGCGAACGACCCGGCACTGGTCGCGGCTTTCACCAAGCTAGGCGGCTGGTACGAACGCTCCGAGCAGGTGGAGCTGGCCCGGTTGGCCTACCAGAATGCTGCGCGACTCGTGAAACAGGCAGATAGCGATAACTCAGCAGCGCAGCTCGACCTCCTGCTGAAAATTGCCGATACCTACCGGCAGCAAGCCTTCCTGCCACCGGATCCTGATTCAGCACATTCCCCCGCATCACTGCTGGCCATGAGCAGCATGACGCTGCAAAACGCCCTTGATGCGCTCGAGCAGAAGCAACCCGCGGACCCGGCGCAACGCGCGCGCATATTGGTTGAACTCGGCGACCTCAACCTCATCTGGGGCAAGCGGAACACGGCGTCAGCCCGTTATCAGGATGCCTGGCAAGCGCTCTCAACAGACCCAGGCCTGGAAGCGCAGCGCGACCAGTATTTTGCCGAGCCGAAGCGGATCATGGGGCCCATTGCACCGACAATCTTCCCGGTCCCGTCTCGCAACGCGCCAATGCCGCCAAGAAAGACTCTGGAGCCCGGCTTTGTTGTGGTGCGCTTTGACGTGGATCAGTCCGGTCGCGTCATCGACCCGACCGTCATTGAGGCAGATCCGGCCAACCTGCTCGAACAGTTCGTAGCCGAGGCCGCGACGAAGACCCTGTATCGTCCGCGTTACGTGGATGCGGCGCCGGTGGTCACCACCGGGCTCGTGCTCCGTCACGAATTCCAGTACGCCCCCAAAAAACTCAAAAAGAAGGACGCGCCACCAGCGGACGAGGAAAACCAGCCACTGGAACAGCCCACGTCGGGCGACAGCTCCTGACAGAGAGTGCGCTTAGAATACCCCATGGCTCATTTACTCCGCCGGCTGATCCTGCTGTGCCTGCTCAGCGCGCCAGCAACCGCGTCACTGCCCAATATCGATGACCTCGATGCTGTGCTTCTGCGCAACGTGCGCAACGGCTTCGTGGACTACGACGGCATCCGCGCCGACCCGGCCTTTGACCGCTTCGTCACGGGGCTGGCCAACATGGCGACCACGGATCTGGCAACGCCGGATACACGGCTTGCGTTCCTGATCAATGCCTACAACGCGCTCGCCATCCGCGGCATTCTTGATGGCTACTCGCCGGCTTCCTGGCTCAGCCGCTACAACTACTTCAAGCGCCGGAAGTACGAACTCCTCGGTGACACCACGACGCTCGAAGGTCTGGAACGCGGCCAGATCCTGCCGCTGGCAGATCCCCGTGTGCATTTCGCCATGGTCTGCGCGTCAATCTCGTGCCCCCGCCTCGCCAACTACGCCTACACGCCGGAGGAGCTTGAGGCACAACTCGAGGCCGCGGCGCGGTCTTTCGCCAATGACGGCGCACGGAACCGCTACGACGTCGAGCGGAAGGTCGCGTTCCTGTCGCGCATTTTCGACTGGTACGACGCGGACTTCGTCCAGACTGCCGGCTCAACGCAGAAGTACCTGGCCCGCTACGTGAATGACCCGGCAGCCGCCGAGCTGCTCGCCAGGGATGGCTTCGAAGTCCGCTTCGTGGACTACGACTGGGACCTGAACGGCGTGTACCGCGGCAAAGCCGACTAGTCCCGCCCCGTGGCTGTAAGGAACCGGGGGCCAGGCCCGTCTGATCCCCATCGAATTGAGAGGAGTGGCCATGCTGATCAGGAAGCCGGCCGACATCAGATCGTCGGAAATCACGCCGGAGGGCGTTTTCCTTAATCGCCGGACGCTGCTGCAATCCGCAGGGTTGCTCGGTGCGAGCACGCTGTTGCCGCAGGCGCTGGCAGCGGATGAGCCGATTCCGGCCCGGTACCGGCGGCTGGCCGGCATCCGCAAGAGTCCGTTAAGCGTCAAGAGTGCGCCGAACACCTTCGAGGAAATCACGACTTACAACAATTTCTACGAATTCGGGACGGACAAGGCCGACCCGGCCGCGAAGTCCGGCAAGTTCCGGCCGCAGCCCTGGAAGGTGGATGTCGATGGCGAAGCCGAAGTCACCGGAAGTTTCGATTACGACAGCATCGTCAAGCCCCACACGCTGGAGGAGCGGATTTACCGCTTCCGTTGCGTCGAGGCCTGGTCGATGGTCATCCCGTGGGTCGGCATACCACTCCAGGACGTACTGAAGCGCCACAAGCCCACGTCAAAGGCAAAGTACGTCGCGTTCGAGACGATCGTCCGGCCCGCGGAAATGCCAGGTCAGAAGTACCCGATCCTCGACTGGCCGTACGTGGAAGGCCTGACCATGGCCGAGGCGATGCACCCGCTGACCCTTCTCGTGGTGGGGGTGTACGGCGTCGCACTTCCCAACCAGAACGGAGCGCCGCTGCGCCTGATAGTGCCCTGGAAGTACGGCTTCAAGAGCATCAAGTCGATCGTCCGCATCAGCTTCACCGAGAAGCAGCCCCCGACGACGTGGAACCTGTCGGCGCCGGATGAGTACGGCTTCTACGCCAACGTGAACCCGGCGGTGGACCACCCCCGGTGGAGCCAGGCCTCGGAGCGACGGGTGTCGTCGGGCCTTGGTAGCCTGTTCGCTGCCCGCCAGGAAACCCTGCCGTTCAATGGCTACGCGTCTCAGGTTGCGTCGCTGTACACGGGCCTCGACCTCGTCCGGAACTTCTGAGGCGGGCTGCCCCGTCGGGTCAGCGCACAAGCATGTTCACGTTACGCCAGGTACGCTTGTTCTGGCGCCCTCTGGCGCATATCGCCTGCGCCCTGCCGTTGGTGGTTCTCGTCCTGCAGCTTGCAGAGGTCGCCGGACTGCGGCTCGGGCCGAACCCGGGGCTGGCTATCCGCGACATCCTCGGCGAATGGGGCCTGCGCCTGCTGCTGGTGACCCTCGCCATGACGCCGTTGCGCTGGATCACGGGCAAACCGTGGCCCCTTCAGTTCCGTCGTCTGCTCGGCTTGTGGAGCTTCGCTTACCTGACTCTGCACTTCGTCACGTACTTCTTCCTCGACCGTTCACTGGACCTCCCAGTAATCATTGAGGACATCGTGAAACGCCCGTTCATCACGATCGGCTTCGCGGCCTTCGTGCTGATGATCCCGCTGGCCGTGACCTCCACGGCCGGCTGGCGCCGGCAGCTCGGCACGCGCTGGCTGACGCTGCACAAGCTGGTCTACGTCGTTGCGATCCTCGGCTGCTGGCACTTCTACTGGCTGGTGAAAAAGGACGTGCGGGAACCGCTGGTGTACTGCGGGATCCTGGC
>CAZPNN010000465.1:0-1646 GCA_964587605.1 uncultured Chromatiaceae bacterium | reverse complement strand
TTCCGGTGCAGGTTGTCGCCACCGCTCGCCGTCCACTCGAAGCCGATCAGCGCGGTGAAGCGGCCGGGCTCGTTGTACCGGTCGGCCAGCGCGGTGTAGGCCTGCCAGGCGTTGCGCACCGCCTTGTCGTTCTTGATGGGCGGGACATCGCCGGACAGGGACGCCACGATTTCCATGGCCGTCTTGAACATGCGGTCGTAATCGCCGCTCGTCAGTTCGGTGAACCAGTTCTTGCCAATCTCAGTGGACAGAATTTCCGGATCACCGCTCAGCAACTGCGGCATCAGGCCGTACATCTCGGCGTGATCGGCGATGACGAGAAAGTCCAGCGGGCGGGACAGCTTCGCCCGCAGGCCGCCGGTGCTGGTGACTTCCTCGCCGCGCGCGAAGCGGAAAGCGTCCTCCTGGCCCACCCGGTTCATGGTGCCGGCGTCGACCGACACGGCCGTGTGCAGGTGGGTGTCGCCGAACAACGGCCGCGTCGGGAAGTTCCGCCCGGCGTAGGGCGAGAACTCGGTCTTGGTCAGGTTGGCGAGGCCTTCCCTGGTCGGCGCCTGGTCGGCCAATGCGCCAGTGGTGACAAGGCAGGCGATGAGCGCCGGGACTACGACTAAGCGCATGGGATTCACCTTGCAAGTTGGGTTATCAGTATCTCGCATCATGTCTGAAAGAGCAGCGTCACGACAACCCGCTTTCCCTGCCGGGCGCCACTGGGTAGATTGTGCTCCGTGGACTATCTGTACTCGCTGTATGATGCCTTGGTCAGCATCCACGTCCCGAACGACAAGGCCCGGGCAGTGGTGGATGCCATGGAGCGGGACATGGGAACAACCATCGCCACCAAGGCCGACCTGCAGATCCTGAGGCAGGACCTCACGTCGTTGATCAACGCCAGCGTCAGCGACTTGCGCCACGAGCTGCGCCACGAGATCGGACTGGTCCGCAAGGACATGGAGATCATGTCCAGCACCCTGACCATCCGGCTCGGTTCCATGCTGATGCTGGGCTTAGGCCTGCTGTTTGCGGCCCTCAAGCTGACCTGACGCCGCGTTCAGACTGTACACGAATACTTAGTACCCACCACCCCAGCGGTACTGCCAGGCGATGCCCAGGCCATCGTAGTCGGTGCCGGTGCGGCTCGACGTGCCGGTGCTGCCGTAGAGCTTCACCGAGTTGTGCGGGTCCACCGGCAAGGCGACGGTGACGCCCAGCCGCGTGTTCGACTGTTCATTGTCCTGCTTCACCCCATTCAAGCTGGTGCGCGCGCCCGTGTAGACGGTGCCGTCCAGCGCCAGCCAGATGCCGGACTGAAAACCATAGATGAGGTGCGCCTGGGCGGCGTACAGGGGTTCCTGCTCAATCGAACCACCGTTGAGAAAGTCGTTGTTGTCGGTGAAAACCGTGATGCTGGGAGCCACTTCGACGGTCCAGGCGCCCCACTCCTTCGAGATCCCCAGCTCGGCTTTGACGGACCAGCGGTTGGTGCCGATATTGACGATCTTGCTTGAGTCGTATTGACCGAGTGGCGCCGACACCAGCAAGGTCGCACCGACAATCAGGTCCTGCCGGTACCCCGCGAAGTCCTTGAGCGAGACTGCGGGTGCGCCGAAGAAATTTACGTTGAAACGCAACAACGGATCGCCAAA
>CAZPNN010000464.1:0-9094 GCA_964587605.1 uncultured Chromatiaceae bacterium | reverse complement strand
AAATGGCGTCCCCAAGGGGATTCGAACCCCTGTCGCCGCCGTGAAAGGGCAGTGTCCTAGGCCTCTAGACGATGGGGACAAAACGGTGTGCAGAAAAAATCTGGTGGAGCTAGTCGGGATCGAACCGACGACCTCTTGCATGCCATGCAAGCGCTCTCCCAGCTGAGCTATAGCCCCACACGGCTGGCGCGAGAATCTACGCGACCGTGCCGGAACCTGTCAAGGAAAGAGCCTGCGTGAGGCGCTGCAGGACCTTCTCACGGCCCAGCAATTCCAGTGTCACGTCGATTGGCGGAGACACCGTCCCGCCAGTGACGGCGACCCGCACGGGCTGACCGAGCTTGCCAAAGCCGATCCCGCGATCGGCGGCGACGGCAGCCATTTCATCGTGGATCCCGGCCCGCGTCCAGGCGGCAAGTTTGCTGAGGCGCGTCGCGAGCAGGGCCAGCGGCCCACCGATGGCCGGCGTGAGGTGCTTGCGCACCGCCGCCTCGTCGATTACGGGCGAATCAGTGTAGAGATAGGCGGCACTTTCTGCGAGATCGCGCAACGTCGTTGCCCGCTCGCGGTAAGCCTCGATGACCGCAGCCGGAGCGGGACCGTGCGCAGCATCGAGGCCAGCTCGCTGTAACTGCCGCAGGAACTCGCCAGCCAGGCTTTCGGGCTCAGCGGTCTTCAGATACTGCTGGTTCAGCCACCGCAGTTTTTCGCCATCAAAGCGCGATGCGGAGGCGTTTACAGCGCCGATATCGAATAGCTGAATCATCTCCTCGCGGGAAAACACCTCCTGGTCGCCGTGAGACCAGCCCAGTCTGACGAGATAATTCAGGATTGCGTCTGGCAGGAAGCCTTCCGCACGGTAGTCGAGAACATTGACAGCGCCGTGGCGCTTGGACAGCTTGGCGCCATCACTGCCGAGAATCATGGGCAGATGCCCGTAGGCTGGCACCGGAAACCCAAGAGCCTGGATCATGTGCATCTGGCGCGGAGTATTGTTCAGATGGTCATCGCCGCGGATAACGTGGGTAATGCCCATATCACCATCGTCAACGACAACCCCGAAATGGAAAGTGGGGGTGCCATCGGATCGCACGAGAATCAGGTCGTCCAGCTCTGCGTTCTGGAATTCAACGCGACCCCGCACAAGATCTTCCACCACCGTCACGCCCGAATCCGGTGTTCGAAAACGCAGGACGGGCTGCACACCGGAAACCGGGGCGGTGCGATTCCGGCAGCGCCCGTCGTAGCGTGGATTCTCGCCTCGCGACATCTGGTCAACCCGCCGGGCCTCCAGTTCGTCGCGGGTGCAATAGCAGTGGTAGGCCTTGCCAGCCCTGAGAAGCTGGTCCGCCACCTCTGCATATCGATCAAACCGCTGGCTCTGGTAGTACGGCCCTTCATCATGATCCAGCCCCACCCAGGCCAGACCCTCGAGGATGACATCCACTGCCTCCTGCGTGGATCGCTCCCGGTCGGTATCCTCAATGCGGAGAACAAACTGGCCGCCGTGATGCCGGGCATAGAGCCATGAGAACAGTGCCGTACGAACTCCCCCGATATGGAGAAACCCTGTCGGGCTCGGGGCAAAGCGTGTCTTGACCGTCATCGGAAACCTGCACCTGCTATCCGGAGCGGGATTTTATCCCGATTCTTGGCACACTGCGGCCATGAGCGGGCATGCACCAATGCGAGTGACCACCGGGCTTCGGAATCTCGTGCCAGCAGGGGTCGCTGTAGCCGCCACGGAATTGAGGCAGGTTCAGCGGTCCCTGACGGCATCTGAAGGTCCGGCCACGGCCTCCATGGCGCCACGGCGCTTGTTGGAATTCACAGCCGGGCGAACTTGTGCGCACAAGGCGCTTGCGCTACTCGGGATACCGTCCAGCGGAGTGCCGATCGGGCCGCAGCGGGAACCACTCTGGCCTTCCGGTGTCGTGGGCAGTATTTCCCACTCGAGCGATCTCGCCGTGGCGGCTGTCGCGCCGATAACCGTCCTCCACGCCATTGGCATCGACATTGAACCCGCCCTTCCCCTCGACTCCGACCTCCTCAGCAGCATCTGCCGACCCGCAGAACTCGCCCGGCTGCGAAGTGGCCCGGACACGGCGCTCCGGGCAAAACTGGTCTTTAGCGCGAAGGAAAGCGTCTACAAGTGCCTGTGGCCCTCAACCCGGCAGTTCCTTGAGTTTAGCGACGTGGAAATCGTGCTTGGGGACTCGGATGAGAATTTCCGCGTGGTCGGCTGGGGGCCCCTGCGGGAAGTGCCTTGCGCCAGCCTGACCGGGCGGATCACGGTGGCAGCAGGTCACATCATCACGGTTGCGTATCTGGAGGCCACCCGGTCAGGGACCGCGGCGATTGGCTCCTGACCGTCGTTCAGGGCCCGGATAGTTCGCGCCGGAGTTCCGGCGGCGATCAGCCTGCGCCCGCCGCCTGTTGATCGAGCGACTGAGAAAGCGCATGACTTTCCATGCGTGGTTGATCAGCCAGAAATAGCCAACCCCAGCCAGAAGAAAGCCTCCGGATACAATCAACTCGGGAATCGCGTAGTAAATACTGGCGAGGCCCACGAAAACACCAAGACTGGCCAGGCCAACCATGATGGCCACCGTCTCATTGACGGAGTATCCGGCCAGCAGGAATACGTGGTGCAGGTGCTCGCGATCGGCAGCGAACGGTGAGCGCCTCTTCAGGATCCGCCGCAGCATCATTGCAACGGCGTCGAAGATCGGCACCATCAGGAACCACAGTGCAGCTGACGGGCGGAGCGCGCGCGACTCACCTTGAGACAGCGAAATCGCGAACCACGTCAGGGCCAGACCCAGAAACATGCTGCCCGCGTCACCCATGAAAACGGAGGCGCGCTTCCTGCCCAGCAACCGCCGGTTGAACAGCAGGAACCCCAGAATCGCTGCTCCCAGGCTGAGCAACAACGTCGTGTCCGTATCCCCACCCGAAAGGTAGGAAGCCAGGAGCAATCCGGAGAGGGACGTCAGCGCCAGGCTACCGCTGAGGCCATCCAGCCCGTCGCACATGTTGAGGGCATTGATAATTCCCAGAGTCGCGAATAAGGTAAACGGGACCGCCAGCGCCCCAAGCTGAAGCAGGTCACCGGCCGGAGTCAGTGCTCCGAGGTCTGTCAGGACCACCCCGGCACCGAAGATCATCAGTAGCGCGGCAAGGATCTGCGCAACAAATTTCACAAGGGGGGAAAGCTCGAGGAAGTCGTCGATTACTCCGACAGTAACGAGCAACAGTCCCGAGCCAAAGAAGCTGTAGATCTCCGTGTCGCTTGAAGTCGCCAGCCCGTTACGGCACGCGAAAAAGCCGATGGCGAGTCCGCTGAATATGGCAAGACCGCCAACCAGTGGCGTCGGCGTACCGTGGCTCTTTCGTTCGTTTGGCAGGTCAATGAGGCCCACCCGGACGGCCAAGGGGCGCAGAAGGCCAATCAACAGTACGGTCGCCAGCAAGGCAACAAAGGGTGCGAACTCAGTAGCCATGCATCAAGAGGACAGTGTTTGAACCTGAAAGTTTGGGCGCGGGGTGATCTGCTGTCTGCGACTCGCCTCACAACGGCCATTTGACACAGTTGAAACTGCGGCACCGTAGCGTCGCAGCGGGACAAAAAGGCCAGTACAATGAGATTTCGAGTGTATACCGCCGATCGAAGCTACGAGACAAACTGTCCTTTCGGTAATGTCCGCCACCGAACGATACCCGGACGGCGTTTACCTAAATGTGACCGGACTGCTGTTTAGACTGCTTTAATCGGCGTCGAATACACCGTTGGTTTCGTACGGTAACCCGGCCTGTTCAGGAGTGACGAAATGAGTAACGGCTTGCGCGCTGCGCTATGGACTCTCACATTGATGGGCTTAAGCCTGTCGATAACCAGTCAGGCAGAAGACGAAGCGCCGGCAAGTTCCCCGGCTGTTTCCCCGGCTGTAATGGGCACCTACACAGTTAATCCGGGCGATATCCTGGAAATCTCGGTGTGGAAAGAAGAGGATCTGCAGCGGCAGGCCGTCGTCAGGCCTGACGGTTTCTTCTCGTTCCCGCTAACGGGGGACATTCGGGCGGAAGGCCAGACGATCGAAGCGGTACGCCAGGAAGTGGGAATACGTGTCTCGCGGTTTATTCCAGACCCCGTCGTCAACGTATCGATCCTTGAACCCCGCGGCAGCAAGGTCTACGTCATCGGTCAAGTGGCAAGGCCAGGCGAGTTTCCGATCAACCGGTTTGTCGACGTCGTACAGGCGCTCAGCATGGCCGGCGGAACCACGCCGTTCGCACAACTGGATAGCATCAAGATCCTGCGTCGCCAGGGGGACACCCAGCTGGCCATACCCTTTGCCTACAGCGATGTGGCCGCCGGAAAGCGCCTGCAACAAAATATCGTACTGAAGCCTGGCGACACCGTACTCGTTCCGTGAACAATCCCGGCGCTCTTGCCCGCCCTCGTCAGCGGTGGTCAGCGCACTTCGTCGCACTGGCACTGCTGAGCCCCCCGCTGATGGCAATCAGCAGCAGTGCCTGCGCCTACTGGGAAGTTATCCCCCAGGTTGATGCCGGCCTCACCTGGGAAGAAAACCCGCGCTATATAGCCAATTCCCAGAAAAGCAGCGCGGAAGAAGCCCAACCCGGGATAACGGACGACGCGACCGGGACATTCATTGAGACCGGCCTGAGTGGCGGCTACCTGACGCCGGCAAATGAGATCCGTTTGTCACCACGCATTCGCAAAACTGATTTTCTCAAGAGCAACAAAGACCTCAACAGCGACAACTGGTCGATCAATCTGTCCGCCACTCACACGGACCAACGCGGCCTGATCGGACTGTCAGCGTCGTACGACGACACCAGCGTCCGGACCAATGAGTTCGAGAGCGCCACGCCGGAAGACGTCAATGCCCCTCCCGACACCACCGGCGGGTCAGGCCGCTTCATCGATGACGCCACGCAGACAAGCAAGAGCGTACGGCCTTTTGTTACCTATAACCTGTCGACGCGAAATTCAATCACGCTCTCCCTCAGCGCGAGCGACGTGGAGTATGACCAGTCCTTTCTCACTGACCTGCCTGAATTGGAGCAGCCATTAACTGGCTATGTCGACTACACCTACCAGCAAGGGGCGCTGGAGTTCAATCACTATCTGAACGACAAGAACTTTTTCCAGGTGTCGCTGAACAGCAGCAACTACAGTACGCAGCAGCCCGGTGACTCATTAAACAATTCCAGCGAATCGTTCGGCATAAGCGCAGCCTATAACCTGGCAATTTCGCCCACCCTGTCTGCCAATGCCAACGTTGGTCTGTCCCACAGCTCCAGTGAAGCGACCGGACTGCGATTCGATCCTCTCCTCGAGGGGACTCCCACCCCCTGCCCTGCGAACGCACGGTGTACAGCGAGCGACGATGCGCAAAATTTCGTCGGCGATATCGGCCTGAGAATGAGAGGCGAACTAACCACGCTGAACTTCAATGTCACTCGCTCACTGGCACCGCGCTCGAACGGCGGAGAAGTAGTTCAGGATCAGGCCCGGATCTTCGTTGACCGGACGATCACAGAGCGGTTAAGCATCAACGCCGGAACCATCTACAGCGAGGAATCCGCACTGACGAATTTCAACTCAGAAATCGGAACTGTAATTGCATCCCGTCAAGACAGGACGTATTTCACCGTCGATACCACTGTGACATGGCGCCTCACGCCAACGCTATCGACCTACGGGAAGTACTCTTACCAGTCGAATGATGAAAGCCCGGTAACAGGAGATTTAACTCAAGTTAACCATCGACTGTTCTTCGGATTCCTCTATCGCGGAGTCGGGTTCCGCCGCTGAATCCGCAGGTAGCCCGTCAACCTCTGCCCGGGATTTTCAACAGATTGAGCGTAGAAGATGGTGGGCGATGAGTGGATTGAACACTCGACCTCTGCTGTGTGAAAGCAGCGCTCTACCACTGAGCTAATCGCCCGCGGGCCGGATGATATACAAAGTGTGCCGAGTCTGGCAAAACCCGGGGCACTGATGGGGATATACTGGGGCAGAGCCTCTGGGCGTTACAGAGGGCGGGAACGAATTAGGGATGTACGAAGAGTTCTTCAATCTCACCTGCCGCCCCTTCGACCTGGCGCCAGACCCAAAATTCATCTACATGACCGACCAGCACGCGCGGGCCGTTGCCAACGTGCGGTTTGCCTTGATGAATCACGACAGCTTCGTGATTATTACGGGTGAAATCGGCATCGGCAAAACCACAATACTGAACACCGTAATGGAAGACCTGGGGCCGGACTACGTCACGGCTAAACTCGTCCACACGACGCTATCGCACATCGAGCTGCTGCAAGCACTGCTGTCGGAGTTCGGCATGCCGAACTACCGGAAAAAGAAGGTCATGCTGCTCGACACGTTGCGAACCTTCTTTCTCGAACAGCACAGGAACGGCAAGCACGTCGTAATCATCGTGGACGAGGCTCAGAACCTGAGTTCGTCGGCGCTGGAGGAACTGCGTCTCCTGTCGTGCATCGACACGAGCGACCGTCGCATCGTCTCGATAGTCCTGACCGGGCAGCCTTCCCTGGACGACCTCCTGGATGCGCCGGGCCTGACTCAGCTCCGACAGCGCGCGCGGCTGCGGCAGCGCCTGGACGCGATGGTTGAGGCCGAGACAGTCGAATACATAAGGCATCGGCTACAGATTGCTGGTGGCAACGTGAACAATATCTTCGAACCCGAGACCCTCAGAGAGATTCACCGCCTGACGTCCGGCATTCCGCGGCTGATCAACACACTCTGTGACACCGCCCTCACCGCCTGCATGGTAGAGGGCCGGCACCGGTTGGACCTCGATGTCATCGACAGCGTGGTTCACGAACTGCGCTGGCAGTGGTTTGAGGAGCAGCCAGCTAGTGAGCAGTCGCCTCAGGCAGCTACCGCACCCTCGGCCGACGGCACTGTGACCATAATGGTCTACCGCTCGGGCCAGTTCCTGGAACAGGCAGATGCCCACAAGTTTCCCTTTGTCATTGGCCGCAGTAATGCCAATGACCTCGTCGTCATCGACAAGGAGGTCAGCCGGCGCCACGCACTGATCGACTGCATCGGCGGAATCTATGTAGTCGAGGATCTGAACAGCAAGAATGGCATTTTGGTCAATCAGAAGCGCCGGGCCCGGGCCCTTCTGCGCTCAGGCGACATCATTTCGTTCGGCCAGGTGGACGTCGTCTTCTACTTGGAGCGCAAACACGGCGGCAAGTCGATCACCCGCGCTGTAATGGAAGACAAGCCCCGCGCGGAAATCGGAGACGACACGGACAATCATGCCTTGCTGAAGGTCGAAGACGCGGATGCCGACGGGAAGTCCCAGCGACAGTCCGCCAATGAGGCCTGAATTAGCCTGGGCCAATTAGCCTGGGCCAATCAGCCTGGGCCGCAGCTAGCCAGTGTCCTGCTCGCGGGATACGGCTACAGCAGGATCAGGCGGCTCAGTTGGGGAATCCGGCCCTTCGATCGGTCGCGGTCGCGGCCCACCCGACATGCTCGTTCCTCGGCCCCACACCACAATCTCGAGTGTCTGCATCAGGATCAGCAGGTCCGTGACGATGTTTGTGTTCTTGATGTAGTAGAGGTCATAGGTAAGCTTCTCACGTGCGTCGTCCAGGGACGCGCCGTACGGGAAGTTCAGCTGCGCCCAGCCGGTCACCCCGGGCCGTACACTGTGCCGGTAGAAATACAGCGGCTCCTTCCGCGACAGGATCTCTACAAACTCCGGCCGCTCGGGGCGTGGGCCGACCACACTCATGTCGCCCAGGATCACGTTAAACAATTGCAGCAACTCATCCACGCGAAAGCGCCGGATTAGCCGACCGACCCGTGTGGCCCGGTCATCGTTGACTTCCGAAAAGCGCGGACCGGTGCCCTGTTCCGCATCGACCCCCATGCTGCGGAATTTCATGAGCTCGAACACAATACCGTTACGGCCTACGCGGCGCTGTCGGTAGACCAACGGCGCTGCCGTTCCTTCCTCGACCCAGATCGCGATCACGGTTATGACCAGTACGGGAGATGCCAGGATTAGCAGCCCTGAGCTGAAAACCAGGTCGAACAGACGCTTCAACCACCGATACAGGATATCTGTCTGGCTACTTTTCTCGTACAGCAGCCAGCTCGGTCGCAGTATGTCGAGATCAAGGCGTTCGGTTTCCCTTTCCAGAAAATCCATTACGTCCGACACGGGTACGCCAAGCTTCTTGTGTGTTAGCAGGAAGTCGAGTGGCAGGAAGTCACGACGGTCGTCAACAGCGACTACAATCTCATCCAATTGCCCCAGCGACCGCGCCTCTTCGAGCGAAATTACGCCAGTGGCGCCGAGCTTTGCGGCCTGCAGTCGCTCCAATTCGGAGACGGCGACGAAGGCCACTATGTCGAAGCGGCGACGATCAGCTCGCCGCCGCAACCGGAGCTTTTCCGCCGTCAACCCGGCTCCAATGACGAGCACGCGTCGTTTGATCGGACTCGCGTCGAGAACGCGGAGTATCCCCAGATGAGCGCCGACCAGAAGGAAGCTCGCAATAGCGAGCGCGATGACCATCACCGCACGCCCCAAGCTCAGGCCGGGAACCAGATAGAAAAACAGTATGTTACCGGCCCCACCGAGAACCACGCCAAGCAAAACCCGAACCCCCGTCTCGCTGGATGTCGGGCGCTGCCGACCGCGGTACAGTCCCATGCTGAGCAGCCCGACCAGCACCCATGCGGCGAAGGAGAAAGCCCGGGGAGTCAACGGGCCGATGGCCTCCCGGCTCAAGTCGAGATCCAGGCCGAAACGCAGCCAGACTGCCAAATAAAAAGCCAAAACAAGAACCAGCGCATCCACAAGCACCAGGGCCGCTGCGGGACTCACTACTCGTCGCAGTGCGGCACTTCCAAGTTTCAAAAAGAACCTCGTCTTCCGCTCATTAGGAACTCACCAGACGGTGAGAATACCCCAAATTGTCGCGAAGATAGTTCTTCTGGTTTCGGTCCTAGCATCCTGAAAAGACTGAAACAACAGTTTCAGTCTGGGACTGCGTGACGCACTCCTAATTT
>CAZPNN010000463.1:0-2213 GCA_964587605.1 uncultured Chromatiaceae bacterium | reverse complement strand
TCCACTTCGTGCCGCTGGATTTCAAAGGCTCTCTGGACTAGCGGCAGGACGGTACTCTCACGCGGCGAAGGGCTGCAACTTTGTGTAATCCGGGACCCGGGTGCCATAACTTCCCTGGCGCAGGAGATAGACGTAGCCTCGCGAATTCATGGCGTGGTAGAGCGCTCGAAGCTCCGCCCTGACCTCGGCCTCGCTGACGCCAGCCACTGATTTCTGCACGCGCCTGTAGATACGACGGAGCGGCGTCCGGCCATCCATGTGCTTCAGCAGGACGCGGTTGACGGGCGTACCCGTGATCGTGATATTGCCGCCACGACCGCTGAACGACAGGGTTCTGCCCGGAGTCAGGCCCGCACCGATCTCCTCGTGCTTGCCGTGCATCGCGCCCATCATCACCAGGGTATTCGCCTCGTCGTCGAGCCGGGCCTCCCGGGTCGCGCTCATTCCCCGACGGCCGAGGTAGAACTCATGGGCAGCGAAATCGGAGAGCATTTGCTCCGCCACCGTTTCCCGCAGAGGCCGCGGAAGCTTGTGCAGATGGGCGCTCGCCGGCCCTTCGGCAAGGAAACTGAATGGATCATAAGCGGCGGCCCGATCGACAAATGCGAGGATATCCATCTCCGCGGAGTCTGCCAGCTGATAAAGCTCCGGGACATCAAAGCAGCGGTCCTGACTGTGCAGCAGCAGGTCGTAGAGCCCGGCATCCCCGAAGCCCTCCATGGCAATCTCGCTTCTCCAGACTGGCAGGTCACGGACAAAGCTGTTCGACGCCGGCAGGCTCTCCAGGAGTTCCCGGGTCATCCGGACCTTTCCGGCGACATCGAGATCCGCCGGCAGGTACTGGCGCAGCAACTCCTGCATGTCATACACCGACCGCCGACCATACTTCCCGTAAAGCATCAGGAGAATGACTCCGTCGTCCTTAAGGGCACCGGCCAACGCAGCCAGGCCCGCCTCGGTCGACTCCAGGTGATGAAGCACGCCCGTACAGTTGATGTAGTCAAACTTGCCAAGACCCAGCTCGGGGATGCGCATGATCGACTCATTGAGCCAGCGAATATTAGTGAGACCGCGAATACGGGCCCGCTCCGTCGCAACGGCCATGGCGGCAGCAGAGAGATCCAGGTAAACGACCTCCCCGTCCAGGGCGCGGAGCTGCTCCGCCAGGTAAATGGTGCTGTCACCGGTGCCACCACCCGCGACCAGCGCCCGAAAGCCCTTGCGGAAGTCGCGCGCGCCATTGAAGCAGTGGTGATTGAGGATGATCAGGTTGTCGCCGATCTTGTGAATCAGGCGAGACCGCTCAAGCTCCGGATCCCTGGGGGGATAAGGCAACTCCTCGTACTGCTCCTTGACCTTCGGCAGGAAACTACTGCCTTCCATAGACGTCATTCCCGGCTGACTTGCAGGTGAAGTATAGGCCCGCCAACTATTCATCGATAGAATGGCCGGCGCCGCCAGGACATCGTCAACACGGTCTGACTCATCATGGACTTCATATATTCACGCGACAACGCTCTGCCTGATGACTTGTGCGACGAACTGATACGCCGCTTCGAGGACCATCCAGACAAGCGCCCCGGACCGACCGGATCAGGCGTTGACCCGACGCGAAAATTGAGCCTCGACATCACGATCGACCATATCGAATCGTTTCGGGAGTCCGGCCAGCGGCTGGTTGACCAGACGCTGGGCCACTTTGCCGACTACTTCCTCAAGTACCCGTTTTTCGGCAGCGTAAATCCCGTTCTGAAGCACCGGGAAACTGGCGTTGAAACCACGATCACGTTCGAAAATGCGGCTTCGATCGACCACGATTTGATGAAAATGATCGTGCCGAATTACTTCCGCCTCGGCCCGCTGAACATCCTGAAGTATCGTGCCGGCGAAGGCGGCTATCGCCACTGGCATGCCGAGATTTTTCCCGACGCGCAATGCGAGTCCCTGCACCGGCTGCTGTTTTTCATCTATTACCTGAACGACGTTGACGCAGGCGGTGAGACCGAGTTCCTGTTTCAGGACGTCAGGATCCAGCCAAAGAAAGCCAGGCTGGTCATTGCGCCCGCGGGCTTTACCCACACGCACCGCGGTAACGTTCCGCAGTCGGGCGACAAATACATACTGAGTTCGTGGCTGCTCTTCAAACGGGCCGGCAAGCCATCAGGGTAAACGGATGGGCCGCAAACTGCCCCACCGCAACCCTCAGCCGGATG
>CAZPNN010000462.1:0-2247 GCA_964587605.1 uncultured Chromatiaceae bacterium | reverse complement strand
CACGTGACCGGTGTATCACAGCGTCCTGCCACTGGAATTTGCGAGGGGACGCTGATGGACACCCAGGCCCGCGGAGCGGCCGCCGACATTCGCCGGCGCCTCGGACACCCGGTCATCGACATGGATGGCCACATCATCGAGATCATGCCCGCCATGATGGATTTATTGAAGCAGGTGGCGGGGCCTGAAGTCCGCGGGCGCTTCTGGAAGGGCTTCCTCGCCCAGAACCAGCGCGACTGGCACCAGCTCAGTCAAGAGGAGCGCCGCCGCGCCAACATCTACCGGCCCGCGTTCTGGCTGTCGCCCGCCGAGAACACACGGGACCGCGCCACCGCCATGCTGCCCCGGCTGTTTCGCGAACGCCTGCCGGAACTCGGCATGGACTACTCCATCATTTACCCCTCCATCGGCCTGCTCCTGCCGAGCATGGCCGACGACGAACTGCGCCAGGCGAGCTGTCGCGCGTACAACGTGATGGTTGCGGAACTGTTCCGCGGCTGCGAGGACTGCCTCACCGCCGCCGCTGCCATCCCCTGCCACACGCCGCGGGAAGCCCTGGCGGAAATGGACTACGCCCTCGGCGAACTGGGCCTTAAGGTGCCGATGGTCGGCAGCATGGTGCGCCGGCCGATCCAGACGACGGATGGCAAGCCGCTCGATACGCCGCGGCTGCTCGATCACACCTTCTGGGTGGACCTGCTCGCGCTCGACAGCGAGTACGACTACGACCCCCTCTGGCAGAAGTGCATGGACTTAAAGGTGCCCATGACCTTCCACGCCACGACCCAGGGCATCGGGCTGCGCCGCTCCACCAGCAGCTACGTCTACAACCAGACGGGACACTTCGCGGAAGCCGGCCATGCCTACGCCAAGGCCCTGTTCTTCGGCGGCGTCACAAACCGCTTCCCGAAGCTGCCGTTCGCGTTCCTCGAGTGCGGCGCGTCCTGGGGCGCGCAGATGGTCCACGACCTGAAGGAGCGCTGGGAGAAGCGCAGCGGTGACAACCTGCAAAGGCTCGACCCCCGCCGCGTCGATTACGACCTGATGACAAAGTTATTCGACAAGTATGGCGGCGAGCGCCTGGCCGGCCGGATGGCGGCCTCGACCGAGGCAGGCCGCGCCGAGCAGCCCTACGTGGACGAGTTCGCGGCCGCCGGCATCAGCAACATCGACGACTTCTACGACCGGCTGATTCCGAACTTCTACTACGGCTGCGAAGCCGACGACTGCCTCGCGGGTACGGCCTTCGATCCGCGCTACACACCACCCGGCCGCAAGCTGCGGGCGATGTTCTCCTCGGATGTCGGCCACTGGGATGTCAGCGACATGGACCATGTGGTGCCGGAAGCCTGGGAGATGGTCGAGGAAGGCATCATGACGGAGGAGGATTTCCGTGACTTCATGTTCGGCAATCCGGTGCGGATGCTGACCAGCCTGAACCCGGATTTCTTCAAGGGCACGAACGTGGAAAGCGACGTGAAAGCCTTCCTCCGCGCCGACGCTTAGTCCGGCGGCGCGCGGCGGAAGCTGATGCCGAGTGCGGGTCTACTTGCCGTCGCGACGGATAACAGCCTCGGCCATATCGCCCCAGCGCTAGTTCGCCATCAGTACGGCGTTGCCGGACGCGAGCCTGATGGCTTGCCAGGCCCGCAGCACCTGGCTAGTATAACGTTTGTTATAACTCCGTTGGGAGACTGCCATGACGACCCTCAAGCTCACCCAGATCGGCAATTCCGTCGGCGTGATCCTGCCTAAGGAAGTGCTGGCAAAACTCAAGGTGGAAAAGGGCGACACGCTCTTCGTCACCGAGGCCATCAACGGCGTGACCCTGACCCCCTACGATCCCGGCCTCGACGAGCAGATCGCAGCGGGGCGCGAGTTCATGCACGAGTACCGCGATACGTTTCACCAGCTCGCCAAGTGAGCGGCTGGCGCTGGATCGACAAGCGCGCCTTGTGCCTGTTGCACGACGAGAGTCTCGCCGAGCACGGTGGCGCCCCGGGCCTGCGCGACGATGGGCTGCTCGAATCGGCGCTGGCCCGGCCGCAACACCTGGAAACCTACGGCGATCCGGACCTGGCCGATCTGGCTGCCGCCTACGGGGTTGGGTTGGCCAAGAATCATCCCTTCGTGGACGGCAACAAGCGGGTGGCGTTCCTGGCGGTCGGTGTCTTTCTCGCGCTGAACGGTCACCGGCTGGTGGCGACGCAAGCGGAGGCGACGCTCACGATGCTCGGCGTCGCCAGC
>CAZPNN010000461.1:0-3282 GCA_964587605.1 uncultured Chromatiaceae bacterium | reverse complement strand
AGTTGCTGCTCAGTCTTGCCCACGACGCTGATTTCCGGAACGGCGTAGATGCCAAGAGGAAAATAGTCGGTCGTGCTGTCCGTGGTGGCTGCAAAGGCATGACAGGCGGCAAGCCGGCCCTGTTCGGCCGACGTGGACGCCAGCGCCGGGAAGCCGATCACGTCGCCCACGGCATAGATGTGCGGAATATCTGTCTGGTAGGTCGGCTTCACGGTCAGGCGGCCGCGGTCATCGGCCTTGAGCCCCGCCCGTTCCAGGCCAAGGTCGCTGGTTGCTCCCAGGCGGCCCGAGGCGGCCATCAGCAGATCGCTGCGGATTTTCTTGCCGCTCTTCAGGTAGGTCATCACGCCGCCATCGGCGAGTTTCTCGACGCGCTCCACTTCCTCGCCGAGCCGCAGCTGGATGCCGCGCGACTGCAGGTCGTGCTTGAACTCATCGACAATGTCCGTATCGACGAAGTCCAGGATAGTGTTGCGCGTGTCGACCAGCGTGATCTTCGCATCCAGCGCGCTGAAAATCGTCGCGTACTCCACGCCGATTACGCCGGCGCCAATCACAACCATCGATCGCGGAACCTTCCTGATCTGAAGCAAGCCGTCGCTGTCGATGATGGTCTCGTCGTCGAACGGGATGTTCGGCGGGCGGTGCGGTATCGTACCGGTGGCGATGACGATGGCATTCGCCCGGTAATCGGCCGACTGCCCCGTGGCGCTGGTCACACGCACCGTGTTCGCGTCCTGAAATTGCGCGAGGCCACTGATCACCCGCACGCCGTTGCGCGACAGCTGGTGCTGGATGACTTCGATCTCCTGACGAACCGTGATGTGCAGGCGTTCGAGCAGGTCCTCCGCCGTGATGTCCTGCTTGACCCGGTGGCTGCGCCCGTAGATGCCCTTTTCCCGGTAGCCACACAGGTAGAGCACCGCTTCCCGCAGGGTCTTGCTGGGTATGGTGCCGGTGTGGGCCGTGACGCCGCCAACGATTTCGCGGCGTTCAATGACAGCGGTGCGCTTGCCAAGCTTGGCGGCCTGGATGGCGGCACGCTGGCCGCCCGGGCCGCTGCCGATGACCAGCAAATCGAAGGTTTCCATGGAGGCCTTTATCTGGAGATGTGCTCTACCGTATCGACCCGTTTGACGGAATCTTGAGCTAAGCGCCCACCGGGCGTGACGCAGTTCCGGCGCCGGGTTAGCCTCGCGCCATGCACAAGCGTGCCCTGCTTTGGTACATCGGCTTGGCCTACCTGTGGACCTGGGTCACAACCCTGCCGCTGCTGCTGCAGAAACGGGGTTTCCTCGATCTCGGGTTGCCGGATGCCTGGGAAGCGGTGGGCGCCTTCGGGCCCTTCGTCGCCGCCTGTCTGGTGATCCGGCGTACCGAAGGTTCCGCGGGGCTGGCCCGGTTCTGGCGAAGCCTGACCGATTGGCGCGTGGGCCGCGGGGCGCTGGCGCTGACGCTGCTGTCGCCGGTCGCGTTCCTGGTGCTGGCCGGCGCTCTCGTCACCATGCAAACCGGGTCGCCACCATCGCTGGCTGAGCTGGCCAGCGGGCGGCTCGGAAATCTGCACTCGGTTCTGGATCTCGTGCTGGTCAGCGCGGTGTTGCAATCACTGGGCGAGGAACCGGGCTGGCGAGGCTACCTGCTGCCGAGGATGCTGGGCCGTTTCAGGAGCCTGCCGGCCACGCTGCTGTTGTTCCCGGTGTGGTGGCTGTGGCACTTGCCGTTTGTTCTCAGCCGGCCGGAGTTCGGGTGGGCACAGTTCCTCGGATTCGGCTTGGGCATTCTCTCCGCCACTGTCTGGCTGACGTTCCTGTGGGAGCGTAGCCGCAGTATCCTGCTGGCCGTACTCTGGCATACGCTGCTGAACATCACCCGGGGTATTGCGCTGGGTTTTTCCACGGCGATGTTCCTGGCCTACGGTGCGGTGATAACCGTCGGCGCATTGGGTATCGTGGCCTGGTGGCTGCTTCGGCGGCCCGTTCGCCTTCAGGTGGAGTTGATCAAATGAATCGCAGCGTCATTTTCTGGCCGGTGCTGGCCCAGGTGCTGTTGACCGCCATCGTCTGGGTGCGAATGTTCACGGTCCGGGTGGCAGAAATGCGGGAGCGGCGCATCAAGCCGCAAGAGGTCGCCACGAGCCAGGCGATCGCAAGCAAGCTTCAGAACATCCAGGCCGCCGACAATTTCCGCAACCTGTTCGAAGTGCCGGTGCTGTTCTTCGCCGTCTGCGCGATGCTGGCCAGTCTCGATGCCGTCACGCCGCCGCAGCTGGTGCTGGCCTGGTTGTTCGTCGGTCTGCGTTGCGCGCACAGTTTCATCCAGCTCACCTACAACCGGGTGATGCATCGCTTCAGGGTTTACCTCGCCAGCACGGTTTGCGTGTTCGGCATGTGGGCGCTGCTGGCATTCCAGTTGTGAGCGGGCACAGCGAAGCGCTCGTCGCACGGGTGCTGGCCCTGGCCCAGGGCGCTAGCGGGGCGTCCGGCCTGGAGGTGATTCTGGCCGAGCCGGGCCGGGTGCACCTGGCCATCGACCGGCGCGACGACCTGGTCCAGTTCAAGGGTTACTTTCACGGTGGTGTCATCAGCGGACTCGCCGACCTCGCCGGAGGCGGCGCGATCACCACGGCGCTGCCGCCGGGGCGTGCGGTTATTACGATCAGCCTGCACGTGAACTTTCTCGCGCCCGCCCGGGGTGAGCGGCTGGTGGCGAAGGGCAGCCTGGTCAAGGTGGGAAGCACCGTCGGCGTCGCCAGTATTGAAGTCGTAACGATCGATAAAGGCAGTGAGCAGGTCTGTGCTACGGCGACGGTTACCTACCGTGTGGTCGGCGCCGATTCAGGATCCGTCGATCGAAGTTAGTGCCGCGCTGGTGGCTGACGCGAACGCGCGCAGGTCTTCCCCGGTGTGCGCCGTCGACAGAAAGCCCACTTCGTAGGGGCTCGGTGGCAGGTAAAAGCCAGCAGCAAGCAGCGAGTGGAAGTACGGTGGAAAGCGGGCCACCGCGCGGGCGGACAAACCGGCCGGCGTGCGAATGGGTTCGTGGCTGGACGCCTCGTCGAGTACCAGCCAGAACAGCGAGCCAAAGCGCTGGACGCGCAGGCCCGGCAGATCCCGCAGCAGGTCGTCCAGGAGCCGGCCCTGGTATTCCAGTGTGAGGTACGCCGCTCCATCCACCAGTTGCCGAAGAGTCGCGAGCCCGGCGGCCATCGCGACGGGGTTGGCGGACAGGGTGCCGGCCTGATACACGGGACCAAGGGGCGCCACCAGTTCCAGCACCTCA
>CAZPNN010000460.1:0-4438 GCA_964587605.1 uncultured Chromatiaceae bacterium | reverse complement strand
GCCCACCAGGCCGAAAGCCGCCAGCGCATCGGCATCCACTTCGATGCCGTCGTCATCGGGTTTGCCGAAATCGATGTAGCTGCCTTCAACGGCCAGATCGATCAGGGGAATCCAGCCGAAATTGAAGCCGACAATGGCCTTGTAGGCGGTGTCATCGCCGTCGAAGCTGGAACTGCCCCCGCCACCGATGCTGATGTCACCAACCGAGGCCTGGCCGACGCCCGCGCCGAGGTAAAACCCGCTGTCGGCCCCGGCAAAGGCTGGCCCGGAAGCCAGTGCTGCCGCGAGCACCGTGGAGGTTGCGATCAATCGTACTGTGTTCATGGATGAGTTCCCGCCTGTTAGTGGATTTGTGAGCCGCAATTCTAGAAGCAGTGCCGGCGACTTGGCAATTGTCGTTCGCGACGAGCGTGCGGGACTACGCGCACTCCGTCGTGTTGCCAGCGCTCCTGGATTGTCAGTTCCCCAGCAACCGCAGGAACTCGTTCCGCGTCTGCGGGTGCGAGCGGAAGTTGCCGAGCATGCAGGACGTGGTCATCACCGAGTTCTGTTTTTCCACGCCTCGCATCATCATGCACATGTGCTTGGCCTCGATCACGACACCAACGCCCTTGCCGCCAATCGCCGACTGCACGCACTCCGCGATCTGCTTGGTGAGCACTTCCTGGATCTGCAGCCGGCGGGCGTAGTAATCCACGATGCGCGCGATCTTTGACAGGCCGAGCACCTTGCCGTTGGGCAGGTAGGCCACATTGCACTTGCCGATGAACGGCAGCATGTGGTGTTCGCACAGCGAGTACATCTCGATGTTGCGCACGATGACCATCTCGTCGGTGTCACTCGTGAACACCGCGTCATTGATCAGCTTGCTGATGTCCTGCCGGTAGCCCCGGGTGAGAAAGTAGAGAGCCTTGGCGGCACGCTCCGGCGTTCGCACGAGACCCTCGCGCTGCACGTCCTCGCCAAGCAGCGTAATGATGTCCCGAAAGCGGTCGGTCATCGTATCGATGGTCCGTTTCTCGTCCTGTTCGGACACGGGAAGTCTCACGACGGGCTGGTGCGACACTGGGCCGGCTCCTGTGGTTACTCTGCCTGCGGAATTGATTGTAAACGGTAGTACGGCCGGGACCCCGGTTCAGGGGTCCCGGATTCGCTGCGACACCAGAAAATCCGCGAGTCCACGGACCGTGGGCGCCTCAAAAATCCGGATCAGCGGCACCTCGATACCCAGTCGGTCCCGGATTCGCGCCACCAGGCGCGTCGCCAGGAGCGAGTGCCCGCCGAGCGCGAAAAAATCATCGTCGACGCCGACCCGCTCGATTTTCAGCAGGGTCCGCCAGATATCGGCCAGTGTGGCCCGGATGGGAGATCCATCGTCCGCTGCAACGGCCGCATCAGCCACTACCCTTACGGGCATTTGCCCGGACGAGGTGGCGAGTGCCTGGCGGTCAACCTTGCCATTGGGCAGGCGCGGGAACGCCTCACAGGCAGTGAACCGCGCAGGGATCATCGCTGCCGGCAGGAGAGTGCCGAGGTGCGCCCGGAGCGCCGGGACAGCCGGCTGCTCCGCCCCCGCGCACGGCGTGTACCACGCGACCAGCACCGGTTCGCCGGTCGTGTCCATCGGCGCCAGGACCACGGCGTCGTCGATCGCCGGGTGCGTGCGCAGTGCGGCCTCGATGTCACCGGCTTCGATGCGGATACCGCCGATCTTCAGCCGGTCGTCGCGGCGACCGACGTAGACGAGATTCCCGTCGGGCAGGTACCTCGCGAGATCGCCGGTGCGAAATCGGCGGGCGACGGTCGCGGCTGAAGCCGCTCCTACGGGGAGGGGCCAGTAGCCGGGCGCGACGTGCGCGCCATCCAGCACGATTTCGCCAACAAATGGCGCGGGTGCATCGGCGTCATCCAGCAATTGCAGGCGCAGCCCGTCGGCCACTGAACTGCCGATCGGCAGTTGCTGGCCGTAGGGGTGCGTGTCTTTCCCGGCGAACCACTGGGTGACGGCCGTAGCCTCGGTCAGCCCGTAGCCGTTGACGAACCGGGCGGAATTGCCGAAGCGCGCGCGAAACAACTCGAAGTCGGCGCGGCGCGCAGCTTCACCACCGAGCACCACGAGCCGCACCCGCGAGAGATCCTGCCGGCAGGCCACGTGGCCGCCGAAGAGGTAGCGGTAAACGGTCGGCGTGCCGTGCAGGACGCTCAAGCGCCGGTCGGCGATCCGGTCCAGCAGGGTTTCGCGGTCGAGGCGCCGGACATCGAGCGGACACACGGACGCGCCGGTCAGCAACGCGCCGAAGATGTCCTGCACGGCGGCGTCGTAGCCGACTGTCGACAGCAGGCTCAGGCCGTCGTCGGCGGTGATGCCGAGATTGCCCGCCCACGCCCGGATGAAATGCAGGACGTTGCGGTGAGTCTGCGGCACGCCCTTCGGCGTGCCGGTGCTGCCCGAGGTGTACAGCAGGTAGGCCAGCGAGTCCGGTTCCGCCGCTGGCAGGGGCGCGTTGTCGCCAGCGCCCGACTCGCCCTGAAGGTCATCGATCGACACGACCACCAGGCCCGACAGGGCCCACGCGGGCGCCTCCCCGTCTGTCACCACCACGCGCAGGCCGGCGTCCCTGACGATCGTCGCGAGCCGCGCCGGCGGCGCGAGTGGATCCAGCGGCACGTACGCCGCGCCCGCCTGCAGAACGCCGAGTAATCCGGCCACCTGCCCGGCGCCGTGGCCAAACCACAGGCCAACCCGATCGCCGGGTCGCACGTGATGCCGGGCAAGCGCGGCGGCTACCGCGGCAGCCTGCGCCGCGAGGGCGCCATAGCTCCAGTCGATCGCGGCGCGCGTCGCCGTCGCCGGCGCGCTGACCGCGAGCGCTGCAGGGTCTCGTGCCAGCTGCGCGGCGAAAGCAGACGGCAGCGTCAGCGTCAGCGCAGTGGAGGCAAACGGGATCTCGAGCACGGGCGGCATCGCGCCCGAGGCCGGCGGCGAAAACGGCAGGTCGGTGAGGCGCCCGTCCGGCACAGCGACCAGGCCCGACAGAAGCACCGCGTAGTCCGTGACCAGCCGCTCAACCGATGCCGGCAGGAACAGGTCGGTGCTGTACTCCACGCTGACGGCGATGCCGGTCGTGGTCTCCGCAAGCGAGACGCTGAGATCGAACTTGGCCGTGTGGCGTGGAACAGCCACTGGCTTCACGGCCAGACCCTTAAGCTCCAGTGGCACACTGGGCTCGCTGTGGAGGTTGAACAGCACCTGGAACAGCGGCGTGCGACTCGTGCTCCGCGGCGGCTGCAGCGTTTCCACCAGGAGCTCGAACGGCACTTCAGCGTGCTCGTAGGCATTAAGCGTCATCTCGCGCACCCGCGCGAGCAGCTCCCGTACCGTCGGATTGCCACTTAGGTCCGTCCGCAGCACCAGCGTATTGACGAAGAACCCGACGAGCCCCTCAAGGTCGCTGTCGGGACGACCGGCGACCGGTGTGCCGATCACGACGTCTTCCGTTCCCGCGTAGCGGGCGAGGAGCACGTCGAAGGCGGCAAGCATGACCATGAACAGGGTGCAGCCCTCGGCGCGGGCCAGTGCATGCAGTTCGGCCTGCAAGCCGGCGGGCAGCGTGCGGGCGTACCGGGCGCCGCGCGCCGACGGCAGCGCCGGCCGCGGCCGGTCGGTGGGCAAATCGAGAAACGGCGGGGCGTCGTGCAGCTGTGTTTTCCAGTACCGAAGCTGGCGCGCAAGCGCACCACCGCCAAGCGCCCGCCGCTGCTCCCGTGCGTAGCCCGCGTAATCGCTGTTCAGCGTCGGCAGTGAAACGACGTCGCCCCGTTTGGCGGCCGCGTACAGCAACGCGAGCTCGCGAGTGAGCACACTGAGCGACCAGCCATCCGCCACGATGTGGTGAATGACGATCAAAAGCGTGTGCACCCCGGGCGCGCTCCCGATGAGCAGCGCTCGAACCAGCGGCCCCGTTGCCAGATCGAACGGCGTGGCAGTGGCGTCTGCGGCGATTCCCGCCACGTCTGCCGGCGGAGCGGCTACGAACTGCAGGGGCCAGCCCGTGGATGCGGCGATGACCTGCTCGGGCTGGCCGTCGCGCTCCCGGAAGTGTGTGCGCAGGCTGCCGTGGCGGTCGGCCAGCGTGGCCAGCGCCGACTGCAAGGCGCGGCGATCGGGTGCGCCGTGCAATTCAAAGGCCCACGCGAGATGGTAGGCGGCGTTGCCGGGCTGCAGGCGGTCCAGGAACCAGAGGCGTTGCTGGACAAGAGACAGCGGCGCTGTCTCCTCGGGTAGGAGCGGCTGCAGCCGCGACCGCAAAGAGTCACCTGTCGCGGCTGAAGCCGCTCCTACCGGGGAAGGGTCCGGCAGCGCGGCCGCAAGCCCACGCACCGTTGGCGCCTCGAACACGGCGCGCAGCGGCAGCGTCTCGCGCATCTCACTGGCGAT
>CAZPNN010000459.1:0-1532 GCA_964587605.1 uncultured Chromatiaceae bacterium | reverse complement strand
GTTCGTGGCGGCAACGTCCACTATGGCGAGACGCACGCCGTTCGCAATATCAGCCTGGATGTCGGGCGCAACGAGGTCATCGCGCTCATCGGCCCGTCCGGGTGCGGCAAGTCCACGTTCATCCGCTGTCTCAACCGGATGAACGACACGATCGAGTCCGCCAGGGTGACGGGCGATTTCCGGCTTGATGGGCAGGACATCTATGCCCGTGATACCGACGTGGTCATGCTGCGGGCGCGGGTTGGCATGGTCTTTCAGAAGCCCAATCCGTTTCCGAAGTCCATCTACGAGAACGTGGCGTACGGTCCTCGTATTCATGGACTGGCGAGCAACCGGGCGGAGCTGGACGACATCGTCTATGGCAGCCTCGAGCGGGCAGGCCTGGTCAACGAGGTGAAGGATCGGCTTGATGAGCCGGGAACCGGGTTGTCGGGTGGCCAGCAGCAGCGCCTCTGCATTGCCCGCACGATTGCCGTGAACCCGGAAGTCATCCTGATGGACGAACCCTGTTCAGCGCTCGATCCCATTGCGACGGCCCGCATCGAGGATCTGATCGATGAGTTGTCGCAGAAGTACGCCATCGCTATCGTCACTCACTCCATGCAGCAGGCGGCCCGGGTTTCCAACCGCACCGCGTATTTCCACCTGGGCCACCTGATTGAGGTGGGTCCGACCGACAAGATCTTCACCAACCCGTCCCACAAGCTCACCGAGGACTACGTGACCGGCCGCTTTGGCTAGGTCGCCCGGCTGGGTCCACGGCCCGGATCTCCCCGCATTACCATTTTGTTTCGGAATGGCACCCATTTCATAAATCCGTAACAGTCTCGTAGCAGACTGTGCCCCGACCGCTGCGCCGGCTCAGCTGCCCCGCGGCTTCCGATCAGAAATCTTGTGAGTGAAGAGGTAACCACCATGAAACGTGCGGTATTAGTGCTCGCGCTTGGGCTGTCCGCGGGACTGGCGCTGAACGCGCCGTTGGCCTTCGGCGCGGTGACAGACGCGCAGGTCCAGCAGTTGCTGGACAGGATCGAGGCCCAGGACAAGCGGATTGCCGATCTGGAGAAGTCCGCGCAGCAACAGGCGGCGGCTCCAGTTCCAGCCCCGGCCCCGGCCCCGGTGGTAGCCACAGCCGCGCCAGCTCCGGCTCCGTCCACGCCGTCCCCAGCCGCCTGGGCGGACAAGATTTCTATCCAGGGCGACCTGCGCTACCGCTTTGAACAAATCGATCAGGAAATCTCAGCGGATCGGAACCGCCAGCGGATTCGAGCCCGAACCGTCATCGTCGCCAAGCCCCAGGACAATCTTCAGGTCGGCTTTGGCCTGAGCACCAGCGAGGGCGCTGACCCCATCTCGCAGAACCAGACGATCGGGAATAACGGTGCGCCCAATGAAATTTATGTGAACCTGGCTTACTTCAACTGGACGGCGCTTCCCGGACTGAACGTCACCGGCGGCCAGTTCAAGAACTTCCTCTATCGCGCCGGTAATCAGGGCTTGTTGTGGGATGGCGACTGGAATCCGCAGGGCGT
>CAZPNN010000458.1:0-1617 GCA_964587605.1 uncultured Chromatiaceae bacterium | reverse complement strand
CCCACACGGCGCCAAGGCCGACAACAAGCAACACGAGGGTTCGCCAGAAGTTTGTCATTTCACGTCCGCATAACGCGCCACCCGGAATCCGACATCCAGGCGGCCGACGTCGCCAAAGTCCCGGTAGGCCAGGCGGAGTTCACTGATGCCGCTCTGGCGCCAGCTCGACCCGCGGATCACATGATACTGCCCCGCCGGGGGCCCGACGGGATCCACGGCCTCCGCTGCCCCCGCCGTTGCGACGCTGTAGTAGTCGTTGACCCATTCCGCCGCGTTGCCGCCGAGGTCAAGGAGGCCGATCGGACTGGCGGTGAAGCTGCCCACGGGAGCCGTCACGGGAAAACCGTCGTCGTAGCCGGCCAGCAGGGCGGTCACAAAGCCCTTCGCCGACTGGCCGGCAAAGTTGCCGGCGCCCGCCGGCGGCGGGAAGGTGTCGCCCCACGGGTACTTGCGGGCACCGCCACCACCGTTGTAGCGCGCTGCCCACTCCCACTCGGCCTCGGTGGGCAACCGGTAGCCGGCCGTGGCCGGCGAAATCAGGGTGAGCCCGCCCTTCTCCTTCACGTAGGCCCGTGGCAGTTTCTCCTGGTCGCTCAGCCAGTTGCAGTAAGCCGCAGCGTCTTCCCAGCTCAGCATGACCACCGGGTGACTGCCACCGGCCAGTACCTGGTACTTCTCCGCACCCGACGTGTGCCGGGGACGGAAGGCACGGAACTGCGTATTGGTGACTTCGCGAACACCGAGCAGGTACGGCCGCGTCAGCCGCACCTCCCGCTCGGTCTCGTTGGCGCGACGGCCCTGCTCGCGGCGCGGGGCTCCCATCTGGAAGCGGCCGGGTTGAATCAGCCGCAGCTCCATGCCGGAGGCTGTCGCTTCGACACGTGGAACGGCAGCGGCTACCGCCTGCTCGGGCGTCAGCAGTTTGACCTCGAGCACCCGTGGCAGGCCCGGCTCGGGCGTCACCTCGGTCTCGTAGGACGCGAAGCCCGCCTTGCGCACCGTCAGCCGATGGCGCACGGCGGGCAATGACAGTTCGGTGCTGGCCGGGCCCACCGGGCGGCCGTCGACCAGCAACTCCGCATCAGCCGGGTCGCTGACGATCCTGACGATGCCAATGCGCGGCGTGAGCGTGACGCGAACCGTGACGCCGCTGGTGTCGGTCAGGTCCGCTACCGACGTCGCCGGTTCGTAGCCGGCCTTCACGAGCGTGACCTCGTGGGTTCTGCCCGGTGGCAACTCGGTTTCGAGCGGCGTCACGCCGCGATAGCGGCCGCCCGCCGTGACTGCCGCCCCGGGTGGCTCCGTGATAACCCGCACGAGGCCGTCCGCCGGCAGCAGCGTCAGCGGCTGAAGGACCTGCGGCTCGTTCGCCACCGCTGTCACCAGACGAGTGAGGGTCTTGAAGCCGTCCTTCGTCAGCGTGAGCGTGCGATTGCCGGGCATCAGTTCGAGTGTCGCCGGTGTCGTGCCGGCATCGACGCCATCGGCAAACACCATAGCGCCGTCGGGAACACTCGTCACGCTGACCTCCGCCCAGCCCGGCAATGAGGGCTTTCAACCCCCGCCGGGCGGCAGCGCGCCCTCTTTCAGCCTGGCCGACGGCGACGATGCCGAGGA
>CAZPNN010000457.1:0-7150 GCA_964587605.1 uncultured Chromatiaceae bacterium | reverse complement strand
GATGGCCGGCCGCCACCCGCGGCTGGCCGACCTCCGGCAGGCGGCTGGCGACCTGGCCCGGAAGTACTCGGCGCGAATTGGCTACGTGTCGGAAGGCGCAAATTCTGCGGGTCTCGCGCTGGCGGGAGTGCTGCCTCACCGGGGTCCCGGCGGAATCCCCGTGGCCAAGGCGGGCCGGAACCTGTCCGAGATGCTCGCCCAGCCACTGGCCGGGCTTCTGCTGCTGAATGTCGAGCCCGAGTACGACTGTGCCGAAAGCGGGGCCGCCGTGAGCGCTTTGAAGTCGGCCGGTTTCGTCGTGGCCCTGTCACCGTATTTGAGCCCGGCTCTTGCCGACCATGCGGACGTCGTCCTGCCGGTCGGAACCTTTGCAGAAACCGCGGGAACGTTCGTCAATTGTGAAGGCCGCTGGCAGAGCTTTGGCGGCGTAGCGGCCCCGGTGGGCGCGAGTCGGCCAGCCTGGAAAGTGCTGCGGGTTCTCGGCAATCTGCTGAACGTTCCGGACTTCGACTTCAACAGCGCCGAGGAAATCTGCGCGGCGGTCCGGGCAGTCGCAACGACCGTGCAACCGGATAACACGGTGGCCGTAACGGCCATTCCGCCAGCTATGACCGCGGCAGACATTGTGATCAGCGATCTTGAAGTACCCATGTACGGGGCCGACGGTATCGTCCGGCGCGCCGCCGCCCTGCAGATGACACGTGAAGCCCGTGGCTGATCTGTCTTTTCTTGAGGATCTCTGGCTGACGCTACCGGAACTGGTGCGCGAACTGCTGGTGATGCTCGGGCAGATTCTGGCGCTTACCGTGGTGGTAATTCTCTGCGTCGCGTTTCTGACCTACCTTGAGCGCAAGGTTATCGGCTACATGCAGAACCGCATCGGGCCAAACCGCGTTGGCCCCCGTGGCTGGTTTCAGCCTTTCGCTGACGTCATCAAGCTCCTGATCAAGGAAGTGGTGATTCCGTCCAGCGCCAATCGCTTCCTGTTCATCATTGCGCCGTTGCTCTCCATCGTGCCGGCACTGGCCACCTGGGCTGTAATCCCGCTCTTCCCCGGATTCGCCATTGCCGACATCGATGCCGGACTTCTGTATGTGCTCGCGCTGACGTCGTTGAGTGTCTATGGCGTGATCCTGGCCGGCTGGGCCTCCAACTCCAAGTACGCGCTGCTCGGCGCCATGCGCTCCGCTGCGCAGATCGTCGCCTACGAAATCGCCATGGGATTTGCCCTCGTCGGCGTGTTGATGGCTGGTGGCAGCCTTAACCTGGGTAAACTCGTCGAGGCCCAGTCGGGCGGCCTTTTCAGCTGGTTCTGGCTGCCGTTGTTCCCCTTGTTCATCGTGTATTTCGTCTCGGGCGTGGCTGAGACCAACCGCGCACCCTTCGACGTGTCCGAAGGCGAATCGGAAATTGTTGCCGGATTTCACGTGGAGTACTCCGGTGTCGCCTTTGCCATTTTCTTTCTGGCTGAATACGCCAACATGATCCTGATCGCGGCGCTGACTTCCGTCATGTTCTGGGGTGGCTGGGAGTCCGCGTTTGCGGGCCCGTTGTTCGGGTTTGTCGACGGTACGCTGCTGGAATTTATCCGCCTGCCAGGAATTCACTGGCTGGCCTTCAAAATTGCGTTCTTCCTGTTCTGTTTCTTGTGGTTCAGAGCCACGTTTCCCCGCTATCGCTATGACCAGATCATGCGGCTCGGCTGGAAGGTATTTATTCCGGTGACCATCGTCTGGATCGTTATCGAAGGCGCCATGGCCGCATTCCGCGTCGGCCCCTGGAACACGTGAGGCGGGAGGGCCGCAATCACATGAATGCCATCAGCAACGTACTCAAGACTTTCACGCTATGGGATCTTCTGAAGGGCTTGCGCCTCACTCTGCGGAATCTCTTCGTCAAGAAGGTGACGATCCAGTACCCGGAAGAGAAGACGCCGCAGTCCCCGCGGTTTCGCGGGTTGCACGCGTTGCGCCGCTACCCCAACGGCGAGGAACGGTGTATCGCCTGCAAGCTCTGTGAGGCGGTCTGCCCGGCGGCCGCCATCACGATCGAGTCGGATGTCGGTGCCGACGGCACCCGCCGGACCACCCGCTACGACATCGATCTGTTCAAGTGCATCTACTGTGGCTTTTGCGAGGAGGCCTGCCCGGTGGATGCCATCGTGGAAACCCGGATTTTCGAGTACCACATGGAAAATCGCGGGGAGAACATCATGACCAAGGACAAACTCATGGCCGTGGGTGAGAAGTACGAGGGCACGATCGCCGCCGACAGGGCTGCGGACGCGCCGTATCGCTGACGCCGGGCAGAGACATCATCATGTTCACGACGTTTCTTTTCTATGCCCTGTCAACGGTGCTGCTGGCGTCCGCTGTGGGCGTGATCACGGTGCGCAACCCCGTGTACGCAGCCCTGTGCCTGATTCTTGCCTTTGTGACGAGCGCCGACCTGTGGTTGCTGCTGGAGGCCGAATTTCTCGCGGTTGTGCTGGTTCTGGTCTACGTTGGTGCGGTGATGGTCCTGTTCCTGTTCGTGGTGATGATGCTGGACATCAACGCCGCGACACTTCGCGAGGGGTTCCTCCGGTACGCGCCGGTGGGGGCGATCGTGGCGGGCATCATCGTTCTGGAGCTGGGCTACGTCATCTGGTTCCGCAACGACGGCCTGCCGGTTAACGAGCAGCTGGTGCCGCGGGATGCGGCGTATTCCAGCACCGAGCAACTGGGCCAGGTCCTCTACACGCAGTACCTGTACCCCTTCGAGCTGGCCGCAATGCTGCTCCTGCTGGCGATCGTGGCAGCAATCCTGCTGACGATGCGCCACCGCCCCGGCCTGAAAATACAGGACGTTGGCGAGCAGGTGAAGGTGCGGCGCGAGGATCGCGTTCGCCTCGTGAAGATGAAGTCGGAGACCGACTGATGGTCACCCTGTCCCACTACCTGACGCTGTCGGCCCTGCTGTTCACCATCAGCGTCGCGGGTATTTTCCTGAACCGGAAGAATGTGATTGTCCTGCTGATGTGCGTGGAGTTGCTGCTGCTGGCGGTCAATTTCAACTTCATCGCGTTCTCCCGGTACCTGGACGATCCTGCCGGGCAGGTCTTCGTGTTTTTTATCCTGACGGTTGCCGCGGCCGAGTCGGCCATCGGGCTTGCCATCCTGGTTGTGCTGTTCCGGAGCCGCCGCAGCATCAACGTCCAGGACCTCGACGTGCTGAAGGGTTGAGCTGATGGAACGCATGTACCTGGCCATCGTTCTCGGCCCGCTCGGCGCTGCGCTTCTGGCCGGCCTGTTTGGCCGGCAGATCGGCCGCGCGGGCGCGCACACGGTGACCATCCTTGGTGTTGCCGCGTCGTTTGTCATGTCCCTCCTGGTGCTGAAGGCCCAGTGGTTCGACGGGGCACCGGCCTGGAACGGTTCCGTCTACACCTGGGCGGTCGTGGACGGCGTGAGCATGGAGGTCGGGTTTCTCATCGATCGCCTCTCCGCGCTGATGATGGTTGTCGTCACCTCCGTGTCGCTGATGGTGCATGTCTACACCATCGGGTACATGCACGATGACCCGGGCTACCAGCGCTTCTTCAGTTATATCTCGCTGTTCACGTTCGCCATGCTGATGCTGGTCATGGCCAATAATTTCCTCCAGCTGTTCTTTGGCTGGGAAGCGGTGGGTCTCGTGTCCTACCTGCTGATCGGCTTCTGGTACACACGCCCAACCGCCATCTTTGCCAACCTGAAGGCCTTTCTGGTGAACAGGGTGGGGGACTTCGGTTTCCTGCTGGGCATCGCCCTGATCCTGATGGCCACCGGTAGCCTCGATTACGCCACCGTGTTCCTGCGGGCACCGGAAGTCAGCGCCCACACGATAGAGGTATGGCCGGGAACGGCATGGCCCGTGATGACGGTTGCCTGCATCCTGCTGTTCGTGGGCGCGATGGGCAAGTCGGCGCAGATGCCCCTGCACGTGTGGCTGCCCGATTCCATGGAGGGCCCCACGCCGATCTCGGCACTGATTCATGCCGCGACCATGGTCACCGCGGGCGTCTTCATGGTGGCGCGGATGTCGCCGCTGTTCGAACTCTCAGAAACGGCTCTGTCTGTTGTGCTGGTGATCGGGGCGACCACGGCCCTGTTTACCGGGTTCCTTGGAATCGTGCAGAACGACATCAAGCGGGTCGTGGCCTATTCGACGCTGTCTCAACTCGGCTACATGACGGCGGCGCTCGGCGCCTCGGCCTACGCGGCCGGCGTGTTTCACCTGATGACCCACGCCTTCTTCAAGGCGCTGCTGTTCCTGGCGGCCGGCTCGGTGATCATTGCCATGCACCACGAGCAGGACATCCGGAAAATGGGCGGCCTGCGCAAGTACCTGCCGATAACCTGGGTGACCAGCCTCGTCGGCACGCTGTCGCTGATCGGGTTTCCCGGCTTTTCGGGGTTCTTCTCGAAGGACGCACTGATTGAGGCGGTCGGGCACGCCGGGCGGGCAGGGGCAACCTATGCCTGGTGGTGCCTGTTGATTGGCGTGTTCGTTACGGCGTTGTATTCGTTCCGCATGTACTTCCTGGTTTTCCACGGTCCGGAGCGCATGGACGCCGGGACGAAGGCGCACCTGCACGAATCACCATGGGTGGTCACGGTGCCGCTCGTGCTGCTCGCCATTCCGTCTGTGATCATCGGGTGGCCGACCATCGCACCGGTGGTTTTCGGTGATTACTTCGGCTCCGCCATCGTGGTGCACGAAGCCAATAACGTGCTGGGCGAGCTCGCGGCCGGGTTTCATGGCCCCGCAAGCTATCTCCTGCACGCGTTTTCCGCCCCGGTGCCGTACGTGGCCTTTGCCGGAGCGCTCACGGCCTGGTACCTGTACCTGCGCAAGCCGGCACTGGCCGAGTCCATCCGGCTGCGTTTCAGCGGCCTGCACACGCTGCTGCTGAACAAGTACTACTTTGACGATTTCAACGAGAAGGTGCTGGCGAGGGGCACTCTCGGCATCGGCCATATTCTCTGGCGGTTCGGCGACGTCACCGTGATCGACGGGGGGCTGGTCAACGGCAGTGCCCGCCTCGTCGGCTGGGCGGCGCAGGTCAGCCGGCAGTTGCAGAGCGGTTACCTTTACCACTATGCCTTTGCCATGATCATTGGCCTCGCGGTGCTGGTGGGCTGGCTCCTGCTGGGCGCCTGACGTGATGAATAGTTCGATGCTTGAAAGCATGTTTGGTCTCGGCACCCTCAGTGTGCTGGTATGGCTGCCAATCCTGGGCGGCATCCTGCTGCTGGGTCTTGGGCGCCGGGAGGGCGCATCCGGTGGGCTGCGCCTCGACCGCAGCATTGCTCTCGCCATATCGGTACTGACTTTCCTTCTCAGTCTCCCGCTGTGGACGAGTTTCGATTCATCCACGGCCAGCATGCAATTCGTCGAGCGGGTGCCGTGGATCCGCACCTTCAACGTCGAGTACTACCTCGGCGTGGATGGTTTCTCGATGCCACTGATCCTCCTGACGACATTTCTCACGCCGATCGTGGTGCTGGCCGGCTGGGAGGTCGTCGAAAAACGCACGGCGCAGTACTTTGCGGCCTTCCTGATTCTTGAAGGCCTGATGATCGGCGTGTTTGCGGCACTGGATGCCCTGCTCTTTTACGTGTTCTGGGAGGCCATGCTGATTCCGATGTTCATCATCATCGGCGTCTGGGGTGGCGAGCGGCGGGTCTACGCGACGGTCAAGTTCTTCCTGTACACCTTCCTGGGCTCGGTGTTCATGCTGGTGGCGTTGATCTACCTGTACCTGAAGTCCGGCAGCTACAGCATTCTCGATTTTCAGGCCCTGCCGCTGTCGCTCACCGAACAGACCTTCATCTTTCTGGCTTTCCTGTGTGCCTTCGCGGTCAAGGTGCCGATGTGGCCGGTCCACACCTGGTTGCCGGATGCGCACGTGGAGGCGCCGACTGGCGGGTCGGTCATCCTGGCAGCGGTGCTGCTGAAGATGGGCGGCTACGGCTTTCTCCGCTTCAGCCTGCCGATCACTCCCGATGCCAGCAGTGAACTCGCCTGGCTGATGATTACGCTGTCGCTGGTCGCGGTGGTCTACATCGGACTGGTCGCGCTCGTGCAGAAAGACATGAAGAAGCTGATCGCCTATTCGTCGATCGCCCACATGGGTTTCGTCACGCTGGGTTTCTTCATCGCCTGGTCCATTCTCGAACGCACGGGGTCAACGGCTGGCATTGCCATGGGGCTGTCTGGCGGCATGATCCAGATGATTTCCCACGGCTTCATCTCGGGGGCATTGTTCCTGTGCGTCGGGGTGATGTACGACCGGCTGCACAGTCGTGAAATCGATGCCTACGGGGGCGTCGTCAACACCATGCCGCGCTTTGCCGCCTTCATGGTGCTGTTTGCGCTGGCCAATGCCGGGTTGCCGGGCACCTCGGGGTTCGTTGGTGAATTCCTGGTGATCCTGGCGGTCTTCAAGGCCGGATTCTGGTATGCGTTCCTGGCCGGAACCACCCTGATTCTCGGTGCGGCCTACACCTTGTGGCTGGTAAAGCGGGTGATTTTCGGTGCCATCGCCAACGAGGGTGTCGCGGGCCTGACCGATGCCTCCCGGCGCGAGTTGTTCGTGCTGGCCCTGGTGGCAGCCGGTGTGCTCGGGCTTGGCCTCTGGCCGGCGCCCCTCGCTGATGTGATGGCGGCGAGTATCGACAATCTGGTTAATCAGATTACCCAGTCCAAGCTGGAGCACTTCCAATGAGTTCGCTGTCTCTGGACCTGGTGACGATCTGGCCTGAAATCCTCCTTTCCGGCGGGCTGTGCCTGGTGCTGCTCGTCGACATGTTCCTCAAGGACAGTTACCGCGACGTCACCTACCTGCTCACGATCCTGCTGCTGGCCGGAATGGCGTGGGTGCTGCTGGGGGACGGCAATGACGGGCAGGTGACGCTGGCCTTCGGCGGCTCATTCATCAGCGATCCGCTGGCCCGGGTGCTGAAGCTCTTTGCGGTCGCCGTCGTCGCGACCGTGTTCCTGTATTCGCGGCCCTATTTGCGGGTTCGCGGGTTACACCACGGCGAGTTCTATGTGCTGGGCCTGTTCGGCCTGCTGGGCATTCTCGTGCTGGCTTCCAGCTACAGCCTTTTGGTCAGTTACCTCG